>JALRFC010000139.1 GCA_023253875.1 Candidatus Kapaibacterium sp. | reverse complement strand
GAAAAAGACAGTATCTATGTCAGCAACCATGACAGATGGAATATGGACCGAATCCAATTGCGTGATGGTTACTGTTTTGGATATTCCTTTTGCATTCTGTACCGTACATATTCCCGTTCTTTGCACTTTGAGAACATTCTCATCAAAGGTTATAGAAAGTGTTTTGTCACCAGTGCCCTGCATTGGCATGATATGAATCCAAGAATTGGAATTCACAATTGACCATTGACTATTACTTGCAATATTGACCGAAGTATCCGTATGTGTATATGCCGGAACTGTCAATGATTGTGTACTGACATTCAGTGTGATGATGCTATCTCTTTGCGTGATTGTTGTATAGACGCTGGGAAGTCCTGATGCAGAACATGTTATGATTGCAGTTCTATTTCCAGTTTGCGTATGTTCCAAACATTGAACTCCAATTATAGCATTTCCACTTCCTTGGCTTTGAGCGGGAATAGCCCAGGATTGATTGGATGAAACAGTCCACTGTGTATTGGAAGTGACGGTGATATTCACCACGGCAGATTCTGCTGGAATAGAGAATGATTGTGGGGATATGCTGAGTGTTGGGACTATCGGTGTATATACTGTCGTAGGCTCTGTGACGGAAGTAACTTTACTTGCGGTTTTGACACCATAAAAAGTGGGTCCAACCACATAGGGAAAAGCTGAATTCCAATTATCATCTACAGTACTGAAATATGCATATGTCCCATTTGGATATTCAGGTGTAATGCAGAATCTTCCATTGTGATCATCCAAATAGTCTTCCTCTGCATGAGCAACAAATACATAATCTTCCTTAAAATATCCTAGTGGATAGGTGGCATTGACTGGAGGTCCATCAAGTACATCTGTTCCATCAGCATAGTGAGTTCTTACAGTTATTGACCGCAATTGAAAACTCGATTTCATGCGTACAATACCGCCCGTTCCATCTGCATTTTTATATCCATATGCACCGTAAATAGGAAAACCATCATAGGCAAAACCTATGAGCGGTGAATGAATGCTTGGATTGATTGTATACAATCCATCGGCATCGTATAATGTGCAGATATCAGAGATGACATTCTTATCCAATTTGAATGCAGATGGATTCTGATGATGATGATAATTTCCCATTGCCGGATGACCCTTTGCACAGTCAAAGCCAATGCGCTCAGCTACTATTGCATCTCGATTCCAAATATTATCTCCCATGCCACCCAAAGGTCCGCCCTGTAGTTTATTCATTGATGTTTTCCATGAAACTCCATCGCGATAATCGAATAAAGCAACACCATTAATGAATAATCCGATATTTCCCATAGTTGTGGGCATTGGTGTACCCATATTCTTTTGTGGAGTCAATGGGAATTTGAAAATACCATTTTGACTCTGTGCCTGAGAAGGATTACCATCCAGGAATGGTCCCGTTGGATAGCTTGGAATACCATTGGTAGAAATATAGACACTACTTGTTGAATATCGTACCAATTGTACATTGGCTTTGATATTATTGCTGATAGGAGTTGGATTATTTCGAATATAATAGCTCCCAACAGCTGTTGTATTCTGCATCCAAGAAAGGATGATCGGATTTGTTTGCGAATAGACATTGAATGTCATACAAAGAAGTAGAGTGAAATATCTCATTACTTTGCATTCCTCATGGAAAATTGGGGATTGAATATGAATGTGCGATCTGTCAATGCATGAAGGAAAGACATCAAATCAGTGATATCATGTGAGCGTAATGTGAAAGGTTTTTCGATGCTTCTATGTTCATCATGCATATTGATTCCTTCAGCATAGTGATTAAGTACATCTCTGAGTCTTTTGAAACGACCATCATGCATATAGGGAAAGGAATAGAGAAGATTGCGTAAAGTCGGAATTTTGAAATGCCTGATATGTGCGCTATCCTGCGTGATTCGATATCTCCCCATATCATTCAATGATGTGTCCATTGGCAAAGCAGTATTGGCGAATTGTCCATTCGTGAATAATGGCTCTGTATGACATCGATTGCAATGCTGTTTGAATAATGTATATCCTTTTTGTTCTTGCTCAGTGAATTCCACCAAATGCATTCTCATGGAATCATAACGAGAATTCCGTGATATCAGTGTTGATTCATAAGAAGCAATCGCTTTGAGGAGATGTTTTGTAAGAATCGGAGTTTCACCGAATGCTTGTTGTACTAAATGTGAATACTTGGGGTGATTATTCAATCTACGAAGAATTGTATCGAGCGAATTATCCATTTCATGATGCGCTGTGAGTGGCGTCAGTACTTGTGCCTCAAGTGAAAAACTTGCTCCATCCCACATGAATGATTCCGACCAAGCAAGATTTATTAATGCAGGTGCATTGCGGATTCCGATGCGATCTGCAATGCCATGACTCAGCGCATGATCCGAATGTGCAAAGGCATTATACTGTGAATGACATGATGCGCATGAAATGGTGCTGTCTTTGGAGAGAATCGGATCATGAAACAATTCACGACCTAAAGAAACAATCGGTGAATTCTGATCCGCGATTGGATAATGTGGTTTCGGGAAATACTCTTCCTTCACCGAAATGAAAGACATCAACAAAAACATCGAACATATGATGAGTAAGAAATTCTTCATTCGACAATCGTAATGGATCGTTGAAGAATAGTCATGAGTTCATGTCCAGCTTTACCGGGTGACATCACAGTCCCACCATATTGTTTCAGTACTGTTTGAATGCTGGGTCCTAAGTCCACTTCCATGCGAATTGGTGCCTTGCGTGGAATTCTAATAGAAAATGCCGTGGAATATGGACTCAGATAACCGCCAAGATGGATTTGGAATATATTTCCATTTTGTATGGACTTCCGAGATATTCCCTCGATTTTCACATTGATATATCCCGAATTCCATGTCCAAAACATACCATGAATGGGATCGAGAGCATCTGTAAAATCTGTATTGACAGTGTGCATGCTATCAATGCCGAATATCACTGTTTCTGCTTCATCCGGGATGGAACATGTCAGTGTTTCTTCAATGTCCAATACATGAATGATTTGCTTCGTAGAACTTGGTATGGAAATATACATTTTACATGCGGTGATGCGAAGTGTATCATCAAGCGAATTGATCGGTGTGTTCAATGTAATGTGATTCTTCCCAATCATAGGTATGATTGACAAATCACGGGAAAAGACAGGGAATCCCACAAGGATGCATGCAATGAAGTAAAGAGTATTCAAGTGCTTCAGAAAAAAGATGTACCATGAGTGTTGAATGACACAGTATCATTCATTCGGTTACAATTCGCATTCAGTAGATTAACCCAGAAATGGTATCCGCTTTTTCATGATATAGATGACTGCTGCGGCAACCACGATATGCATGATATTGAGGGAGATCGCATAGCCAACCGGCACTTCGGGTATAAAGAGGAATGGACTAAAAAAGGAAAGCAGAAGCAAGAACCACGCTATTCTTTGGAATATGCGGAAAGCTTCACGGGCAATGAGTGAAATCACAAAATACACGATACTTGCCAACACTGAGGAAACAATGGAGGAAATGATTGCATTGTGTACACCCAATGGTTCACCTGGCATTATCTGCACCGTATCATTGATGGCGCCAAGATTCTTGAATGCATAAAACAATGCGCTATTCATGATAGCAGATGCCAAACCAGCCATCAAACCTTTAATGAGTGAAGACTTTAGCGTAATGGAAGCCATGCCCAAACCTCAAATTGTCCCAAAAATTCGCGAACTTCGTAACTCGCGTAAAATAAACCCATTATTTATATAAGACAACCAAAAAAACATAATTATGATACAGTTGACAGACGGAGCGTATACAATTGGTGGAATTCACATTCAAGAACTTGTGCATTCTTTTGATACACCACTATATGTCTATGATGCAGACATCATTGACACACAATATGCTCGCTTGAAACAGGCCTTTTCTTCATGTAAAACACGCATAAATTTTGCCTGTAAAGCACTGAATAATGTGAAAGTCATGCGTCATCTACATGATTTGGGTGCTTGTCTGGATACGGTATCAATCCAAGAAGTATGGCTTGGACTCAAGGCAGGATTTGCACCCGATGAAATCATCTATACCCCGAATTGCGTGTCCATGGAAGAAATTGATCTCGCCGTCAAAGAAGGTGTGATGATCAATATTGATAATATCTCCATTCTGGAACAATTCGGCTTGAAATATGGAAATTCGGTGCCGATTTGCATTCGTATCAATCCGCATGTGATGGCAGGTGGGAATATCAATATCTCTACAGGACATATTGACTCAAAATTTGGGATCTCCATCTATCAAATGCGACATGTTGATAGAGTGGTGAAACATACCGGACTAAATGTGATTGGTCTGCATATGCACACGGGAAGCGATATCGTGGATGTTGATATCTTCCTTCGTGCCGCGGATATTTTATTTGAACAAGCTGAACATTTTCCCGATTTGACATTTATTGATTTTGGAAGTGGTTTCAAAGTACCATATAAGCCGGATGATTACTCCACCGACATCGAAGAATTGGGCGAAAAGCTTAGTGCCAGATTCAAAGAATTCTGTGCGGAATATGGCCGCGAATTGGAATTATGGTTCGAACCCGGAAAATTTCTTGTGAGTCAAGCAGGTACTTTCCTCGTAAAAGTGAATGTACTCAAGCAAACCACAGCCGCGATGTTCGTTGGAGTGGATAGCGGATTAAATCATCTCATCAGACCAATGCTGTATAATGGCTATCATCATATCACGAATGTGAGCAATCCTGAGGGTGCTCTTCGCTTATACACCGTGGTTGGATATATCTGTGAAACAGATACTTTCGGCTGGGACAGAAAATTGAATGAAGTACGCGAAGGCGATATTCTCGCATTCAATAATGCCGGTGCCTATGGAATGACCATGGCTAGTAATTATAATAGTCGATTCCGTCCTGCGGAAGTCTTGATCAAACAAGGAATAGCTGAATTGATCAGAAGAAGGGAAACATTAGACGATATATTGAGGAATCAAATACTCGATTAACCATAGAGGGAGCAGAAATGCGCTTATACATGTTCATCATCATATTGAGTATGATGATGTTTCACTCCTGCACAGGGGATGAATCAAAAAAAGAAGAAATCACTGATTCAATCAAAGTGGATTCAATTACATTAGTCTTTGCGGGCGATATGATGTCACATATGCCTCAAGTGAAAGCAGCATATAATCCGCAAAGTAAAAGACATGAATATGAGCATTGGTTTCAATTTCTGAAAGACACCATCGCTTCAGCTGATTTTGCAATCGCAAATCTTGAAACACCTCTCGGAGGTGAGCCATATTCGGGTTTTCCGATGTTTTCCGCACCGGATGCATTCGCCGAAGATTTGAAAAAAGTTGGTTTTGATATATTGGTAACGGCGAATAATCATACTGTGGACAAAGGAAGAAAAGGTCTTGAACGCACCTTACATATTCTTGACTCTTTGAAGATTCTGCATACTGGTTCATTTCGTAATGAGCAGGAACATGAATCCACTACTCCACTCATGATTGAAACAAAAGGAGTGAAGATTGCGCTCCTGAGTTATACCTATGGAACTAATGGCATTCCGGTACCTAAACCGAATGTGGTGAATTTGATTGATCATGCACAAATGGAAAAAGACAT
>JALRFC010000138.1 GCA_023253875.1 Candidatus Kapaibacterium sp. | reverse complement strand
GAGGTATTTTTGCATTCGAATGTCAATTCCTTTTCTAGATCCATGAGTCAGTTCGACATATTTTCTACCAATCCATCGAGCTATTCGCCCCAACAGCGTGCAGAAGAATTGCGCTCCTTGATCACTAAAGCTGATTATGCTTATTATGTTGAGGCAAATCCCTTCATGAGTGATAGGGAATATGATGCATTGTTTAGGGAATTGCAAGATTTGGAAGAACAAGATCCGAGTTTGCTCACCGCAGATTCACCCACTCAAAGAATAGGTGGAATGCAACTCAAAGAATTTGTTCAAGTGAAGCATAAAACACCAATGTTATCGCTTGCAAACACATATTCAGAGAAAGAAGTTCGAGATTTTGATGAAAAAGTGAGCCAAGGACTGGATAATCCACAGCATCCCTATGTATGTGAATTGAAAGTTGATGGGGTGGCAATAAGTTTGCATTATAGACATGGCATCTTGGAAAAAGCCATTACTCGTGGTGATGGTGAGATTGGCGATGATGTTACAGCGAATATCAAAACCATTAAACAATTACCTTTGAATATTCAATATCTTCCAAATGTTGCATTATATCCTGAAATGGAGATTAGAGGTGAAGTCTATATGGAAGATGCTGCTTTTTTGGCATTGAATCAATCCAGAGAAGAAGCAGGCGAAAAAACATATGCGAATCCTAGAAATCTAACTGCCGGGACGCTAAAACAACATAATTCAACAGAAGTAGCAAAGAGACCACTGAAAATTGTTTGCTATTATTTAGATGCAGATTCTGAAAACACTGGCAATTCACATGCGGAACGACTCGCAATCTTGAAGACAATGGGTTTTCCAGTAAGTCCGTATAGCAAAAAACTTGATGATATAGATGGAGTGATGGATTTCATTCAAGAATGGGAATCTAAAAGAGAAACATTGCCTTTTGGAATCGATGGAATTGTCATAAAAGTCGACTCCTTACCTCAGCAAAGAATTTTGGGCAATGTTGCACGTGCTCCAAAATGGGCAATTGCCTTTAAATATGAAGCTCAGAAAGCAGAGACAATATTACGTGATATTACATTCCAAGTAGGTAGAACCGGGGTCGTCACTCCGGTTGCTGAACTTGAACCTGTTGCATTGGCCGGTAGTACCATAAGCCGCGCAACATTGCATAATGGAGATTTTATTCGGGGATTAGATGTCAGAATAGGGGATACAGTCATTGTTGAAAAAGGTGGCGATGTCATTCCAAAAATCACCGGATTCATTGCTTCAAAGAGGACTGCCGATTCGCGAGAATTCATCTTCCCTCATCTCTGTCCATGTCCTCTCAAATCCACATTGCATCATCCTGAAGGTGAAGTGCAGCATCTGTGTTTGCATCCGGAATGTCCTTGGCAAATTCGTAGAAGAATAGAACATTTTGCTTCTAGAGATGCAATGAATATTGAAGGTTTGGGTGAAAAAGTCATTGATCAATTCGTTGAATTGGGTCTTTTACATACCATTGCTGATATCTATTCTCTTCATGAAAAGAAAGAACAGCTCTTATCATTAGATAGATGGGGAGCAAAGAGTGTGGAACGATTATTGGAATCAATTGAGCATAGCAAGCAGCAACCATTTCGGAAGGTATTATTTGCATTAGGCATACGGCATATTGGTGAAGGAATTTCAAAGACTCTTGCAATGCAATTTGGATCTATGGATGCATTGAGAAATGCACATCTTGAACAATTGCTGTCAATCAAAGAAGTTGGTCATTCCATTGCGCATTCACTCATGGAATTTTTCACTGATGAACATGAAATGGCCATGCTGGAAGCATTAAACAATGCGGGCCTTCAATGTAGCATTGATGAGTCTGAAATGCAATTGAAAACTGATGAATTCGCAGGATATAGTATTGTGTTGACAGGTGAACTTATTGCCATGACAAGAAAAGAGGCTTCTGAAGAAATTGAAAAAAGAGGCGGAAAGGTCACTAGTTCAGTCAGCAAAAAAACAACATGCATCATTGCCGGTTTACAAGCCGGTTCAAAATTGGATAAAGCCCGAGAATTGAATGTTCCGATTCTCACAGAACAAGATTTTCTTGCTGTCATTCAAGGAACAATCCCACTGATTTCATTTTTAGGTCTATCATGAAACATATGTTCATATTAACACTGACATTTCTTGTATTGACTATTTCGCTCAATGCAGGTACTATGCACATACAACAAGTGAATCCCAAAAGAGGGAAAGATACGGTTGTAATTCAGTACACAGCATCAAAATCAGCACTTGCAAAAGCAAAGAAACTCTTTGTGATTGTACATAACTATACAGCTCGAGAGAAAAAACCATATGCTTTGCAATATGCACTTGAGCCAAATCCAATGGCAAAAAGCAAAGATAGTTTATCGTTCATTGCTTCTTTTGTTCCCAAAAAAGATGCGGCATTGATCCTCGTAAAGGTTGGTGATGGAGCTAAATACTCTGATAATAATACCGGAAATTATTGGGAAATATTACCACTTGATACAGATGGGAAAATACCGGAAGGCCAAGCTTTGCGGAGAATCATTTCCTATTCAGAATCATTTCCCGAGGAATGTGCAAGAAAACAGAATATTCAATTAGCAATGGAGATTCTGCAAAGTAATACAGATTATTCCCTGACTATGTTTCAAAGGAATTTCTTCCATGCGATTCTTCCATTCATGGCAAAAAACATTGACCGTGATAGTTTGAAGAAAGCTATGTCAATATTTTTACGTACGAATAATATAGATACAGAATCAGAAGCTGAGAATAGAATGTTGACTCAGGCTCTGCGCATCACCGGAAATCCTGCAATGGCAGATTCTGTTGAAAAACAATATGAATATCTACATCCACTTGATGAGTTTTCAGAGGAATCTGCTGCAAATCGAGTGTTTTCCTCGAGAACAAAAGAAGACTATATTCTTAATGCAGAGTATTATATCAATAATTATCCTTCTTCATATTCTGTTCTCTCTATCGCTGAGTCTTATGTACGTATTCAATTGAAAGAAGGCAAACTTTCTATGTTGACAGAGCGCTTTTTGCGAGATCCGACTTTGCCAACTACGCCTTCTCTGGATCTTGCAAATACCTTCCTCGAACTTGATTCACTCAAAGAGGCATTACGCTGGGCAGAAAGGGCAGTCTTTTTTGCCAAAGATGAAGCTTCTGTAGTACAACCAAAATATTTGGCACCATGTGAATTTGCTGAAGAACGAAGAAAAGTGATTGCAGAAGCATTACTCGCCCCGGCATTTGTGAATAAACGCATGAAGAATCATGAAAAGTCGCTATTGCTATATAAAGAAGTGGCAGATGGATATGCTGATAAATTGGACATCATGCAAATGACTACTGTTTATCAGAGCATGATTGAATTGTATGATGCTCTTTCGAATCAGCAAGAAGCATATGTTTTGGCATCAAAGGCAATTTCAATGGGGTATATGTCCGATAAAATTCTGTCTGATCATAAAGCATTATTTGAATATCTAAGCAAACAGGATCTAATCAAAGGCGACTATGAAGCGGAGATTTCAGAACTCAAGAAAAATGGCGCTTTGGCAAAACAGCAATTGATTTTGCAAGATCAACTTTCTATTCCCATTGTTCCCGGACAATTGAAAACTGCTGATGGTACAACAATAACACCTGATGATTGGAAAGGAAAAGTCGTGTTTATTGACTTTTGGGCAACATGGTGTGGTCCTTGCATACGCTCTTTTCCGGGTTTACAAAAATTATATGACAAGTATAAAAACAATCCTAATGTGATATTTGCCGTAGTGAATGTATGGGAAAGAGTTGAAGATAGATTTGCTTCCGTTAAGACATTTCTCTCAAAAAATCCATATACATTCCCAATCTTCTTTGATCTGAAGGATGAAATGGTAAAAGGATATGGAGTGACCGGAATTCCTTCTAAATTCATTTTAGATAAAAATGGAATTGGTCGTTTCATGGAAGTCGGACTTGCTGAAGAACAAACATTCATTGAACAAACATCAATGAAAATAGATGCTTTATTGGCACAATGAGAAGGAATCATGTCAGAACTACATACTGAAATTCAACGACGAAGAACAATTGCCATCATCTCGCATCCGGATGCTGGAAAAACAACATTGACTGAAAAATTACTTTTGTATTCAGGTGCTATTCGTAGTGCCGGTGCGGTTACAGGAGGGAAACATAGATCAACAACTTCTGATTGGATGAGCATCGAGCAAGAACGTGGTATTTCGGTGTCATCAAGTGCAATGCGAGTTGATTATGATGGGTATTTATTGAATATACTGGATACTCCAGGACATCAAGATTTCTCTGAGGATACTTATCGCACGCTCATGGCAGTTGATTGTGCAATCATGCTACTTGATGCTGCAAAAGGAGTCGAAGAACAAACTGTAAAACTATTTAAGGTTTGTAGAGATCGAGGTATACCTATCATTACATTCATCAATAAAATGGACCGCCCTGCTCTTTCACCATTTGAATTGATGGATAATGTTGAAAAAGTGTTAGGTATCACTGCAGTTCCGCTCACATATCCAATTGGAGATGGACCGGGTTTCAGAGGTGTATATGAAAGATCATCAGGCGTTCTGCATTTATTTGAGAAAACAGAGGGAAATAAATATAGAGCTCCGGTGAGTACAAAAGGTATTCATGATCCAAGTTTCAAAGCATTGATCGGGGACGATGCACATGCTAAGTTTCTCGAAGAAATTGAACTTGTGGAAGCTGCCTTACCTCCTTTTGAACATGAAGCATTTTTGCAAGAGATCATCACACCAGTATTTTTTGGTAGTGCAATTACTAATTTCGGTATCGAGAATTTCTTGCAATATCTTATTGATTTGGCACCATCTCCTCAAGGGATGAATTCTTCCGCAGGACATATCAACCCAGATGGTTCATTTTTTTCCGGTTTTGTCTATAAAATGCAAGCCAATATGAATAAGGCACACAGAGATCGCATCTCTTTTTTCAGAATCGTCAGTGGGATATTTGAACGTGGTATGACAGCTAAACATCCAAGAAGTGGGAAAGAAGTGAAGATTAATTATCCATTTCAAATATTTGGTCAAGACAGAGATATCATTGATGTTGCTTATCCGGGTGATGTGATTGGTCTTTCAAATCCCGGTACATTCCTTGTTGGAGATGTATTAACAACTGGACCCGACTTTACCATTCCCCAATTTCCAAGATTCGCTCCCGAAATCTTTGCAAAGCTCTATCCAGCATCTGGATCATTTAGTAAGAGTTTTCGAAAAGGAATCGAGCAATTGGGCGAAGAAGGGGTAGTGCAAATATTTAGTGATGCTCAACATTCGCCAACTCCTCTCATTGCAGCCGTTGGAGAATTGCAATTACAAGTTTTCCAAGCAAGAATGGAATCAGAGTATAATGAAAAAGTCAAATTGGATAGATTGCCTTTCACAAGAATGCGTTGGCTCGGTGGAGATGTGAAACCAAATAGTGCAACATTGACATTTGCTTTTGATGATGCTGATAGAGAAGTGATTTTGTTCAAGAATGACTGGGAAATCGGCTATCACAGAGATAGAACAGAAGGATTGATATTATTGGACAAACCACCCATTACATAAACAAAGCCTCATTTTGAGGCTTTATTGTAATTAGTAATGTGGGATGGCAGAAGGAT
>JALRFC010000137.1:1298-5716 GCA_023253875.1 Candidatus Kapaibacterium sp. | reverse complement strand
ACCGGTCTGGGCTATTGGTACGGGTCTTGCAGCAGACCCACAACAGGCTGAAGATGCTCATTCCTATATCCGTTCCATCCTCACTGACTATCTTCCGGGTCAATCGACCTTGATTCGTATCATTTATGGTGGAAGTGTCAATGCTGAGAATGCACCTTCTTACTTTTCAATGCCAAATATTGATGGTGCTTTAATAGGTGGAGCATCTCTGAAGGCAGATACTTTCTTGCGAATTGCTCAATCTGTCTAAATTTACATCTCAAGCAGTTTCTTGGTCATATTTTGTCTATGGGTAAACATCTTGGTAATCATTGCGCCGACAAACAAGGAATGAGCTAATCTTCCAATAATTCCCAGCGGTAATTCATATTCGAATACATCGCGCATTCTAGTATATCCACCCCCAACATCTTCAAAATATCTGTATTGTGTCATTTTTTTGAATGGACCTTTCATTTGTCTATCCGCCAAACATGTTGGATAATCATAGAGAAAGAATTCCATATGCATTCTCATGGGAATAATGCCAAATTGCTTTATCAGTAGATGTACTTTTTGTCCTAGCCCCGCACGATCTGCATGCTCTACTGTTACCTTAATGAATGGAGGAGTGATTTTAATGAGATTAGTGACATCAGTATGAAAGAGAAAAACCTCTTCAATTGATGATCTAATGATGACATTTCTCGTAAATGAATGCATGTTTTCGGCCTATTATTATAATCCGAAAAACATATCATAGTTACTATTTGTTCCTTGATGTAAATATCATACTGAAATGCAATCATCAATACGTGAATACACTGTTTCAATATCTGCATCACCATTGATATTCAGCATTTTTCCGGAGCCTGCATAATACTCCAATAAAGGAGCTGTTTGTTCATTATAGACATTCAAGCGATGTCTAATAATATCCTCATTATCATCTTGTCTTCCACGCATCAGCATCCTCTTTACAATTTCCTCATTGTCCACAGTGATATTCACTATATGTGAAATTGACTTCCCTTGTTTTTCTAATAGGGCATCCAATGCTTGGGCCTGACCAAGTGTTCTTGGGAATCCATCGAGTATGACACCATGAGCATAGTCAGGTTTTGACATTGCTTCTTCCACTATTCCGGTTACGATATCATCAGGGACAAGGCCGCCCGATTGGACATAACTTTGAGCGGTTTTTCCAAGCTCAGTTCCCGCTGAAATCGCAGAACGAAATGCTTCACCTGTAGAAAGATGCTGAATTCCCTTACGCTCTGCAAGAATTGCTGCTTGTGTTCCTTTTCCCACTCCGGGGGCTCCAAACATGACGATGATCATTATCACTCCGATGATCTAGTAGAAAAGCAAAATGGGTATTAGCCCGTATTTGAGATAGCAAATATACTGCATCTACCCCTGTTTTCCATCTCTTTTCCTTGTCATTTAGAGTTCATATCCTAGCAAAACGACATAAGATCTTCCGGGTAAGGGAAAATTAAGAATCATCTGATATTCACTATCCAATAGATTTCTTATTTCACCTCGCAAACGCAATATTCCATTCCAAGCTTTGATTGTATATTCAGCATGAGGATTGATGAGTATGATCGATTGTAAAGTACTTTCCGGTAATCCGCCTAGAATCGCATAGCGTTCACCAATGGATGTCATCATCATACCAAATTTGAACTGATCAAATCGGGAAACGAGCATACATGAGAATGTATGATTAGGGACATATGGTAACATGGAACCTGATGTTTGTGAACCTTCGGTTTTATCCAACACGGATTTGAATGCATAATTGCAGTGCAATTCACCATTGATGGATGGTATCTGCACACCGACTGATGCTTCAATTCCTGATGACCAAACTATGCCGATATTTCTTGCGCTCCACTGAACCGGAGAAATTGGTATTGCGAGAATTTGATCTTGCACCTGCATATGATAGAATGTCAATTGGCCATTGATCTTATCAAAGGAAAATGTGCTACCCACATCTATTCCATAGGAGGTTTCCGGCTTTAAAAACTGCGTTCCATAATTGAGATAGTACAATTCATTGAATGATGGCACTCGAAAATCTCGGGTAATTTTGGTGGAAACCGAACAAAAATGTGAGAGTTGTTGCGCGATTGCAATATGTCCTGACAAGGCAGCCCCACTCTGATCAGAATATATATCCATTCGAAAACCTGCATCAATGTCCCAGGAATCTATGTCCAAAGCCATTCCGGAATACACTGCACCGGATAATCTTGATGGAGCATCACCGGCAAATGGTTGCAATAATTCGCCTCGCAATTCTGCATGGGTCACACTGAAACCAGATTTAATCAGCATTTCCTTTGATGGAACATGAATTACTTCAGCTTGTGAGAATACATCTTTATGTGAAAAAACATATTTGGCCCCTTCATATCCTGCAAATAATGCAAAAGGATCCCTAAAGAATGTTGAAGAAGTACGAATTGAAGAGCGAAGATGAAACATAGTAGATTGTGAAATAGAAGCTTGAACAGCACCAGCAAGCATGAAATCATTATCTCGTAAGTATGCCTCAGAATCCTCTACTTTTCCTGTCAAAACAGCACCCGGAATGCCTTTTTCTCCTTTGACATAGGAAGTCCAGAGCATTGCTTTCATATTTTCTTCTTTGAACTGATGCGAAACACGAGCAAAGACATTCAATTTGGAGCTTCCCGCATTTTGCCTTTCAATCCACTGAGTAGGAAATATTCCAGTTGGTTGGAATCGAATAGGATATTTTCCCTGATACTGCATTCGATCCACATTGACCATGAAAGAGGTTGTTTCATTTCCAGTTCCACTTTGTAATCTAATTGTTTCTTCTCCAAAGCTTCCCAAGCCACCTTGCAATGTGACAAAAGAGGTATCAATCAAAGTAGCTGTTTGGATATCCAGTATTCCTGACATTGCCCCACTTCCAATAGTGGACGATCCACCTCCCAAATTCAATGCAATTGATTGACCAGGCACAATCGGAATAGCCGAAATATCAAAGACACCAGTTTGTGAAGAAGACATAGGAATGCCATCTAAGAGTATACTATTCCTTAATGGCCCTAATCCCCGTATGGAAAATAAGTTCAATGCCCCGGGCCCACCATAATCCCGCAATTCAATGGATGGAATCATCATAGCGATTGCTTGTATTCGATTATTCCCCAATAATTCCTGTATTCCTGTATTTAATGGCCTTTTAAAAGCATATTTACCATAATACAGTAATGATGTAGAGGAATCCGCTACTGTTTCAATCGGTTTGGTTCTGAAAATACTGGTTGAGTCCTCAACATGAGCATGGAGGAAGTGCGCTGTGAACAATTGGAGGAGAATGACATATAAAGTGACTTTAACAGACAATTTACAGGTTACATATGCCGATGAACTAGAAAAAGACATATATTTGCACGTGTGATTGGGTCTTCTCAGCGGAAGTCCCTTTTTTGTTTGTATGGATTGTTGACATATTTCATGCCATTGGAATTGCCCGGCGATATCCGCCCGATACTTGAATCTGCTTGTTTGGAACAAGATGCAACTCTCATAGAAGTTGTATTGCGTGGAAGCAAAGAACGCATGATTCTTGAATTATACGTTGATACACCCGCAGGAATTACTCTTGAGCAATGTGAATCAATCAATCGTACATTACTCGTGGAAGCAGAATCCAATACATTTTTGGATGCAGTTCGCAGTATTGAAGTGTCTTCTCCGGGGACTGACAGACCACTCATACATTGGTGGCAATTTCCAAGAAATATTGGTAGAACACTGGAATTGACATATACCAAAGACGATGGACTTATCACTGAATCTGTAACTTTGCTTGAAGCTGATGAACATTGCATAGTGGTTCAACAACCCAAAAAGAAAAGCAAACAAATTTCTAGCGAAGATACAACATTCTCTTTACCCTATTCAGAAATTCATAAAGCAATCGTTCTCGTTACAATGTAATTGATTGCATAGATAGTATCACAAAACACATAGTCAACACAATGGCACGCCGTAAAGTCAAACCTAAGTACGACAAAAAACTCATCATTGAAGCATTTGCTGAAATGGCAAGAGAAAAGAGCATTGACAAAGATCTTCTTCAAGGGATGCTTGTAGAAACACTTTCTATGCTCATCAGAAAAAAATATGGTCAAGAAGCAAATTTTGACATCGTTGTTAATATGGACAAGGGTGATTTGGAAATCTATCTCATGCGAACTATCGTTGAAGAAGTGGAAGATCCATCACTTGAAATCTCAATGAAGGAAGTACAATCCCGCTCTGAGGAAGAGTATGAAAATGGGGATGAATTCATTGAAGAAATCACACTTGAAAATATATCCGACAATTTTGGCAGGCGCTTGATCGCATTGGCCACACAAACTCTGGGCCAGCGCATACGCGATGTT
>JALRFC010000137.1:0-1288 GCA_023253875.1 Candidatus Kapaibacterium sp. | reverse complement strand
GTCAAAGGATTCGCGATGTAGAAAAAGACAATATCTTCAATGAATTTAATGACAAAGTCGGAGAAATTATTGTTGGAGAGGTGTATCAAGTCCGTCCCGGAAGTTTGCTCATCATGCATAATAAGCATGAAATGCGCATGCCGAGAGAAGAACAGATTCATAATGAACGCTACAAAAAGAATATGGCGATCAAAGCAATCATCAAAGAAGTGCGAAGAATGCAAGGAAGCGGTACACCAGATATCATTGTTTCCAGATCCGCCGATGAATTTCTTGCCCGCCTTTTTGAGATTGAAATACCTGAAGTATATGATGGCATCATCGAAATTAAGTCCATCGCTCGCGATCCGGGTGAAAGAGCCAAGGTCGCTGTATTGTCATTTGATGAAAGAGTTGACCCCGTTGGCGCATGTGTAGGAATGAAAGGCATACGTATTCACTCCATTGTACGCGAATTGAACAATGAGAATATAGATGTCATTGAATATTCTTCCGATCCGAAAGTTTTCATAGCCAAAGCATTGGCACCCGCACGAATTAGAGATATTGTGGTGTCCCAGGAGACTAGATCTGCTACCGTTGTAGTACCTGATGATCAAGTGTCACTTGCGATTGGTAGAAATGGTCAAAATGTTCGCCTTGCATCAAAATTGACCGGATACAATATCACTTTGATCAAAGAAGGTGGCGAGGACATAGAGCTCATCGAATTCAGAGATGAAATCGGCAAAGAAATGTATGAAAATATCATCAATCTTGGCATTGATACAGCAAGAGAATTCTTGGATGCTGACATCTACGATTTATTGGAGATTCCCGGCATGACCAAGAACACACTTCTTGAGATCAGGGATATCATACTCTCTGAATTTGAAGAACAAGAAAGACCCGAGATTCGCGATGCGATTCTTGTAGCCAATACATTCCCTGATGATTCTATTGATCATGAAGATTCAGCTGAATAAACGGAATACTTGGCTCAACTTTGCATGAAAGTTCATGCATTCGATTTTTTTTAACATTCAACCATAGGTTGTATGCCTGCATCTAAAGGAACACGTCTTTTCAAGCTTGCCTCCCAGATTAATATCGGGAAGGATGCCATTGTTGAATTCCTTCAAGGAAAAGGATTCACCATTGAAAATAAACCAACATCTGTCTTGACCGATGAGATGGTGGACATCGTCATGGACAAATTTGCCCGTGAAGCAAAAGCAGCTGAAAAGCAGAGAGAGAAATTAGAAAAGTATCATCATGCCAGAAATCCTGAGAAAGGAGAATCAGAAGA
>JALRFC010000136.1:2166-5754 GCA_023253875.1 Candidatus Kapaibacterium sp. | reverse complement strand
CACCACCCAAATCTTCTATCATCTTTTTTCTAGTATTGACGATAACCTATACGATTCTTCGCAATCTCCCATTTGAACCATTCACTAGACTATTTGCACCTATTGATTAAATGTAGTTTTCAATAGTAAGATCTTGGTCAATTGTTCCAAACCCGCTCTATCTATTTCATCAAAACGTTCAAGCATGGGACTGTCAATATCCAAAACACCAATAATATTTCTATCTTGTATGAGCGGTATGACAATCTCCGACCTAGAATCAGGGTCACATGCAATATGTCCTGGGAATTCATGTACATCACCAACAGTTAGTGTTGTTCTTGTGCTTGCTGATGTACCGCATACGCCTTTTCCCATGTGAATTCTGACACATGCAGGTTTCCCATGAAATGGCCCAAGTATAAGCTCTTGTCCATTATATAGATAAAAACCACTCCAGTTTATATTCGGTAATGAAAAATACAGTAGGGAAGCCATATTTGCCATATTCGCAATACTATCCCGTTCATCACCTAACAATATATCTAAAGAATTTGCTAAGTTCTTGTAAAACAAGGACTTATCTGTTGATTCCAAATCACTGATTACTGTAAACATTTGATTTATATGGAATTATGAAAATAAATTAAGAGTAAATTCATTGGCAAAGTTCTGAAATTTCCTGTAATTGCACATCTGCTTGAGAAATTGTTGTTCGGCTTTTAGCATAAAGAGCAGTAGACACCACCAAAGAACATCAAAGTTCAAGCACTAATTTCTTGCTCATCTGACTCTGGGGGGAGGCAGTTTGGGATTATTCATTATAAGAAGGAGGCCCCTATGCAAAAGACATCATTGCATATGCATAGACAATTCCTCTCGATCAGCCACAACACCATGTCGTTTCTGATTGTGTTTTTCGCAATGGTAAGTTTGTTCTTTGCCAATTCTATTGAAGCTCTGAGTGCAAAAGGGAAAAATAGTCCTGTTGTACATGACTCCGTGCGCTACAGTGGCTTTCACAATAAGGTCCCCAGACAAATTGGTCCGGGATCTTGGTATGGCAAAGAGTTCCACAATCGTAGAACTGCAAGTGGTCAAACATTTGACATGTATGGTTATACAGCCGCACATCGCACATTGCCACTCGGTTCAATAGCAAAAGTGACAAGTGAAGTTACAGGTAAATCAGTGCTTGTTTGCATCAATGATAGAGGCCCATTTGTTCGCCCTAGAATCATTGACTTGTCATATACTGCTGCAGGTCAAATAGGTAAGTCTTTGAACAAATTATCAGTTGAGTATTTTACTCCTGAACATTTGTCATTGCTTGGTCCATTGACATTCAATACAGCGAAGTATTTCGGTTTCACAGCAGATCATCAACCTTTGATTGTTCCATTGTATGCTTGTACGAATCTTGAAGTCTTTACAGACTTTTCAAGTGCGGTTAAAAGACATCAGTCAAGACAAAACATGGAACAAAAATCAGGTAATAAGGCAGTCTTGATGATTGTTCCTGATGCCTTGGCAGAGAAAGGTCGTAAATCTCGCATGCCGAAATACACATATCTTGTCAGTTCAGTAAGTCCAGAACTTGCTCAGTCGCTTATGCAACCAACTGATCAATGATGTGTAAACAATTGTTTGTAAAGCCTCAATCTATGGTTGGGGCTTTTTTTTGTTATGGAATCTTGATTGCAGGCTTGCCCATGATTTCGTAATTTGCATGTTCAATTCTGCTTCACAAACATGGAATCTTTTGCCATGAAACTCATGAAAAAACACATTTTACTTGGTCTACTATTAGGATCTTTGATCATTCAAAGTTTTCAATGTGCCTCACCTGAATTTACCGGTGCAAAATTGGCATATAATCAAAAAGATTATAAAAAAGCATTGGTGTCATTGGAAAAAGAGGTTGTCAAGAATCCTACTAATGCTGAAGCTTGGTATTTGCTTGCTGATTGTCATTATAGACTGAATGATTTCAAAAAAGCAACTGAACATTCATTGCAAGCTTCGAAACATGCCACGAAAGAACCAATGAAAACCAAAGTAGCGGATCAGTTATTCTTTTTGTGGGCTGAGATTTATAATAAAGGTACAAATTCCTATAATGACTTTCTGGGGAAAGGGAAATCGGGAGATATTCAAGAAATCGTTGAATTACTTGAGATGGCTATTTCTTTGAAACCTGAAAATTCCGAACCATTGGCTCTGTTGAGTAATGTCTATGAAATCAAAGGCGACACTGCAAAGGCAATCTCCACTTATGAGCGATATGTTCAACAAGTCAAGCCATCTTTGGATTTGATGAAAAAGAACAATCTCACGATTGGTATGTCAAGAGAAGACGCACTACAATCACTTGGTAAACCGGCATCCACGAAAGCATTTATGGATAATAATGGTGACTCCCTCATCATTGACAAAATTGCGATGAGTGGAGATGAAACATTTCTTTCTTCAGTGAAGAAAGAAGGTGGTAAAGCCTTGATTGAGGGTATACGATCCAATCTTCCTGCCAATTGGTTAGCACAAGAAAAAGAGAGATACTATGCGATAAATATCAGACCATTCGTGAATTTATCTTATCTCTATTATGGATCAAAGGCATTTGACAAAGCTTTGGATATGATTGAATATTCACTGTCGATCAATCCTATTGATGATGAGCTTGCAAGTTTGAAAATTCAAATCTATGATGAACAGGGTAAGTCCGATGATGTATTGAAATCACTTGCCAACTCTGTTGAGAAGAATCCAAATAACAAGTATTTCTTAGAACAATATGCCAGAGTATTGGCTAGACAAAAGCAATATGATAATGCTATCGTTCACTATGAAAAAGCACTTGCGATTGATCCAAATTTTGAAAATGCAGTTTTCAATATCGGTGCTTGTTATGTCAATAAAGCTGTTGACATCATTGATGAAGAAAACAAAAAAATTGATGCAAATTCAAAATATAAGCCGGATGAATCGAGATATTTTCCCTTGCTCAGTAAAGCAGCGGACTTCTTCTCTCAATATCGAAATAATCCTGTAAACAAAGATAATCTTGGCGTATTGCAACAATTGTCCGATATCTATTTGATTACTCGACAAAATGACAAATTCAAAAAGATGATCTCAGATTTGGAAGCAGCCGAACCAGCTAATCTTACAAATGCCGCATATTATGAATATATGGGTAAAGTCTATGCCAAACAAGGCATGAAAGACAAAGCAGATAAAGCATTCCAAATGGCTGATACATTGAAAAAGAATCAATAACCACACTTTATACTTGGAGTTTTCGAATATGGCCGATAAAGAACAAGCGCCACAACACATCAATATTGAATTGGGTGAAAAAGAAGCAGAAGGAATCTATTCTAATCTTGCCATCATCCGACATTCACCGGCAGAATTTGTCATTGATTTTACTAGAATTCTCCCTGATGTGCCAAGAGCAAGAGTGCATGCAAGAATCATCATGACGCCACAACATGCAAAGATGCTTCTTCAAGCACTTCATGATAATGTGCATCGCTTTGAATCCGAACATGGTGAAATCTCCATGGATGGACAAATGGTGATTGATTCCAAACAAGTGAATTAATG
>JALRFC010000136.1:0-2156 GCA_023253875.1 Candidatus Kapaibacterium sp. | reverse complement strand
CAGTAGATTTCACAAAGCCACGCAATAAAGCGTGGCTTTTTTTTATGAGTTTGTATTTGAAGAAAACTCCAATCATAGTGCACCTACATTCCCATATGCCAAGTGTCATCAAGCATGATGCATGGCCACATGGATCTGTTTGGCTTTCAGAGGTTGTGTTCGAATCATATATTCCACTCCTAAAAGCGCTAAGAAAGCTATATGAAGAAGGTATCTCCCCAACACTATCATTCGATTTATCTCCTGTACTTATCGAGCAATTGGCTCATCTTGATTCATTGAGCATATTCACAAAGTATGCTGAACAGCAAATCGAACAGTCACAGATTGATAGACATACATTCAAGAATATACCTGAAGCAATATGTAATATTCCAATGGCTGATTATTGGGAAGCATTTTATCAATCAGGATTGGAATATGTAAAAGATTTGCAAGGTCATACACTCCTTCACGAGTTTAAAAGAGCTCAAGAAGATGGATTGATAGAAATCATGAACTGTGGTTTGACTCATGCATATCTCCCATTATTAAACTCAAAATATTCAGTAATCCAGCAAATCGCATATTCTGCAATAGTGTATGAGCAGTATTTTGGAATAAATTCCTCTTCAATGTTCTTACCTGAATGTGGTTATGCTCCAACTATGCAAGATGTAAATGGCGAGTATACACTGGAGGATATTCTCTTAGATTCATCAATACAGAGAATAATTCTTGATCAACAACATAGCATACAATATCCAAGTGAATATCCTCAGGCAATGCCTGAAGATCTTAGACCACTTCAACCTGTTCGCCTCGAGGGACTTTCACAGAGAGGTACATTGATAGCATTGATCAGACATAAATCGGCTAGTGATAAAGTATGGTCACAACAAAATGGTTATCCAAACCATCAAGCATATCTTGAATTTCACAAAAGAGAATTTAATTCTTCTCTTCGATATTGGAAAGTGACAAATCACTCAATATATCCTGATGAAAAGTATCCATATTCTGTCGATGAGGCACAATCTCAAGTGAAGAAGGATGCAAGAGAATATGTGCAATATTTGGAAAATCTTGCTCTATCGTTTTATGAAAAACATTCACGGACAGGTGTATTGTGCTTGGCTTTTGATACAGAGTTATTTGGTCATTGGTGGTTCGAAGGACCCGACTTTCTTTCACATGTCATTCGGGAAATCCGTGCTTCGGAAATTCTTGCATTAAAAGTGCCATCTGATATAGAAGTCAATAATGCATTTCCCATTGTGCAGTGTGCATCAGGTTCTTGGGGCTTGCATGGAAATGATGAAACATGGAATAATCCAAAGACTATGCAAATATTGACAAGTATGCATCAAGCAGAAATGATGTTTGGAGAAAGGAAATCACGGATAGACAGCAATGATTCATTACAAGTGAGAATCATGAATCAGGCATTGCGAGAACTATTATTGCTTGAAGCTTCTGATTGGCCTTTTCTGATTTCAAGACAGCAAGCTTCAGATTATGCATTATTGAGATTCAATGAACACTTTACATATGTTACCCATTTGATTTCACTCTTTGATAGAGTGAAACGTGGTGATACGATATGTGAAGATGACATTCACTTACTCGAGCAAATTGAGCAGAAAGATGATCTATTTCAATCAATCAATTGTATGGATTGGAAAAATCACTGACCATGAAATCTGCGGATCCCTGCAGAATATGTAGCCAATACTTTGATATTCATGATATGTTCTACTGAACATGCTACAATGTCTGAATCAAGAATTGTGATATCAGCATCATACTTAAGGGATAAGGCTCCTCTTCTATATTCCAGCCCGGAAGCTTCATGTGCCCATCGCGTATAACTGAGTAAAGCTTCTTGTTGTGTGATGATTTCTTCTGGCATCCATGCTTCATCTTGATTCATTGGAACTCTACGGCAATAAGCATCAATTCCTAATAGTGGATTCGCTGATTCAATGGGAAAATCAGAACTTCCTGCAGGTTTTAATCCATGGTCAATCAAACTTCTCCATGGATATGCAATACTATCACGTTTTCCCAATCGAGCTTTGGCCATCATTGCATCACTGATACAATGTATGGATTGAGGTATGGATTTAACATCGAAGTGATGCATGCGTTCGATATCTTCTTCCTTCATGATCTGA
>JALRFC010000135.1 GCA_023253875.1 Candidatus Kapaibacterium sp. | reverse complement strand
ATTAGCATTGACGCCTCTTTTGCCCCATGCAAGATCGCCATTGCGGAGTAAACCTTCAATGCCGGGTTGCAATTCGATATATGTTCCGAATTCAGTGAATCGTTTGACTTTGCCTTTTACAACTGCACCGGTTGGATAGGTTGTTTCGATTGCATCCCAAGGTGAAGCAACGAAATCTTTTGTACTGAGACCGATGCGGAATTTGTCTTTGTCAATTGAAGTGATCGTAGCTTTGACATGATCGCCTTTTTTGAATAATGTTGATGGATCTGCAACATGGAATGAAGCCATGCGAGAAACATGTACCATTCCTTCCACACCATTCACATCTACAAACATTCCGAATGTGGTCAATGAAGAGACAGTACCTTCCACAATATCACCTTCTTTGATGCCTGTGAAATATGCATCGGAAAGTAATTTCTTACGGCTCGCAACAATCGTTGCTCTTCCGGAATCTTCTTTTTGAATTTCAGAAATGTGAACCATAACAGTTTTGCCAACAGCTTCATTCAATTCCTGCTCAAGCGGTGTTTTCTTCAATCCGAAATGAGAAGCAGGCATGAATAATCGCAATCCATTATAGTCCAATCGCAATCCACCTTTGATCCTTTCAACGATGAGTGCTTCAATGGTGCCACCTTCATTGAAAATCTTCTCGAGTGATGCGAGCATTTCCTCTTCAAGTTTTTTTCGCTTTTCGCGTTCTTCTTTCCGCTTTTCAGCGGCTGAGGGTTCTTGTTCAATCACCACTGATTTTGGAGTTTCTTCAGTGGTAGTTTCAGCAGATTGCTCAATTGCAGTTTCTGCATTTGCTTCCGGCTGAGAAATATGTTCAGGAGTTTCAGAAACTTGTTCTACCGGGACAGATTGAACGGTTTCTTCATTGTGTGCAGGATCTGCATGTTCCTGATTGTTGAGCTCTTGTTCGGACATAGTGCTTAAGCTGGACAAAGTGATGGAATAAATGTGATTATGGTGAATCAACATTCCGGCAATTGTTTATGATGACAAAGATACGAAATAGAACATATAGGGCAAACATGCAATAATTGCAGTAAAGAGTTGAATTGTAATGTGTTGAAACACAATTCTCGTATTCTCAAGAATTATAGGGCTGTAATTTGGCATACTTTAACAATAATTGTTTTTTACCAATACCTTCAAAAATCACAATTGCTTCTCTTTTTTCGCCATTACCTGAAACTGATTGAACAGTACCTTTGCCGAACTTGCCATGCATGACCTTCATTCCTGTTCGAATGTCATATCCTTCGGGCTCTACTTGTGAAAATGTTTCTTCTGCAAGTGGAATGTCTTCAAAAAATGGTGATGGCTTACTTTTTTGCATGCTAGAGCCATACTTTGTTTGCCTGCTTGATATAATCTCGGGTGTTCTTACTGATCTACTAGATCCAAATGTATCTACATATTCTATTGTATCCGGGTGAAGTTCTCGGAGAAACATTGAAGGTTGAGAGAAATTCAATTCTCCAAAACGATATCGCCTTTGAGCATAGGAGAGATAGAGTCTTTGTTCGGCTCTGGTGATTCCAACATAAAAAAGTCTGCGTTCTTCTTCTTGTTCATCCGGATCATGTTCGGCTCTACCCATTGGAAATAATCCTTGTTCCAATCCTGCAATGAATACCACGGGAAATTCTAGTCCTTTCGCAGCATGCATTGTCATCATTGCGATGCGTTCTTGTCCCATGTCGGTTTCATCTATATCAGACATCAAAGCAACTGTTTGTAGAAATTCTTCGATGGTCAATGCAGAATCTTTTTCATATTCTTCTTCGATATTTGAAAGCATGCGTTGCACATTATTCCATCTATCGAGTGATTCTTCTGTGTCTTCATCTTTGAACATACGAAGCAAACCGGTTGCTTCGATATATTCTTTTGCCAATTCATGTGGTGGCAAAGAAGATTTCAATTCTGTAAAGCGATGAATCATTGTTGTGAAATCGAATGAAGCTTGTACCGCTCTTTTTTGAAGGTCAGGTAATGTATTTGCTTGCTCAAATGCAGTGAATAATGCAATGGATTGCGACTGTGCATATTCATTCAATTTTTTAAGTGTTGAAGGACCAATCCCTCTTGCCGGTTCATTGATGATGCGAGTTAAACTTTCTGAGTCGCTAGGATTACAAAGGAGTCTAAGATATGCAATGGTATCTTTGACTTCTTTTCTTTTATAAAATGAAACACCACCGATGATGGTATAACCAATCCGTGAAGAACGTAGTGCATCTTCCAATGATAGTGATTGTGCATTAGTACGATAGAGTATTGCGATATCTTTCGCAGTAATACCATTATGTGTCAATTCATGTTTGATCATACTTTTGATTGCATCTGCTTCTTCCCGGTCATCTCTGGTTTCAATCACTTTGATGAGATCGCCTTGTGGGTTATCGGTCCACAATGTTTTTTTTAACTGTTTGCGATTTTTGGAAATAATAGAGTCAGCTGCAGACAAGATTACTTTTGTGGAGCGATAATTTTGTTCCAATTTCACGATTTCCGCATCGGGATAATCTTTCTGAAAATCGAGAATATTTCTGATATCTGCTCCTCTCCAACGATAGATACTCTGAGCATCATCCCCGACAACACAGAGATTGCGATGTCCACCGGCGAGTAGGTTCACTGCGATATATTGAGCGCGATTTGTGTCTTGATATTCATCCACCATGATGAGTGAAAAACGTTGCTGATATTTCGCTTTGATTTCGGGTGACAATTGAAGAAGTCGGATGATATTGAGAAGAATATCATCAAAGTCCATCGCATTATTCAAGCGCAAGCGTTTTTCATATTCTTTATATACCAAAGCAGTTTGTTTTTCATTGATGTCTTGCGAAGATGCTTCATACTCTTGCCAAGAAATCATCAAATTCTTAGCATGTGATATTCTCCCTTTGATACTTTGTGGAGTGAATTGCTGAGCTGATATTCCGGCATCGCGCATGATTGAACGTATCATGCTGAGTGAATCATCGGTATCATAAATGGAGAAGGAGGAAGTGAATCCTATATGCTCAGCTTCGAATCTCAGAATTCTGGCAAATATGGAATGAAATGTTCCTGCCCATATACTTTTTGCCTGTGTTGCACCAATCAATGTTGAAATCCTGGATTTCATTTCCTCTGCAGCTTTATTGGTAAATGTAAGTGCCAATATGGAGGATGATTGAACACCTTGAGACAATGCATATGCAATGCGATATGTGAGTGTTTTGGTTTTGCCACTTCCTGCACCTGCAATGATGAGTAGTGGGCCATTGATATGCATCGCGGCTTTTTGTTGTTCAGGATTTAACTCATCGAGAAATGACAAAGAATGAGCATGATGTGGCTGAGGAATCAATTTCATGTGGAAAGGTAATTGTTATGTGTAAAGAATAGCTTTATACCCTTGTGCAATCTACGGAATTGATGATGAGTTTGAACAAAAAAGGCGATTCATGTGAATCGCCTTTGAGTTATAGTGGTTTCATAGTTTAAAATTCAACATTCAATCCAATACTTGGGATGATGCCGGCACCTGCAAAATTCACGACGCCCTGACCCAGTCTTTGATCAAATCGAAAATTATTTGCATTCTTTCGATTATAGATATTTTGAATATCTATATAGGTAATCAAGAGGAATCCTTCAAAATTCCAGCGTCTATCTATACGTAGATCCATTGAATGGAATCCGGGTAAACGTTCGCCGGCATTATACTGCAAGAAATCCAATTGTCCATATAATGGTTGATTGGGGTCTTCGACAAATGGTGTGGTAGGAGCTCCTGATGAATAACGGAATTTGGTACTGATTTCCCAGTTTTCATTGAAGCGATAACCTGCAGCTATATTAAAAATGATGCGTGCATCGAATGCACCTGGTCTTTCAATGCCATCCAATCCTGAGAATCGTGATTCATTTATTGTTAAACTCATGAGACCATAGAGTGGAATCTCACCCATTTTCTTTTGAATGAATGCTTCGATACCTCTCGCATAACCTGTGGAAGAACTGATGAGTGGCTCGAGTCCGAATGGAATATCATTCTGTACATCATCAAATCCAGATGGTGAGAGCACTGCTTGTGGTCGAAATACTCTCGCAGCATAATTGCCATACCACTTATAATATCCTTCCACTTGGAATTTGAGATCTGCGGCAAGTTGTAATTCATATCCAAGAACAATTTGATCAGCTCTGATTGCTTTCAATTGTTGTTGATTTGATGGATCTCCCATTAACCAAATGAATGATGGGGATTGATAATATCTTCCTGCACTGAGATTTATTGTTGAAACTTGATTCAGAGCATAAGAAAGTGTCATTCGAGGAGAGAGATATGTCGTTTCTTGCAGAAAATCATAATAATCCAATCTTGCCCCAAATGTTGCTTTCCATGCATCTGATGACAATACTAATGTTGCATGTGTGGCATTACGGAAAGCAGTGAATGTGCTATCAATATCGAGTCCGGTTGGTTTACCTGTTTGATCTCGCCTGAATCGTGCATCAAGGAAAAGGTCATAATCCAAGAGTGATGCATATTTGACAATATTTCCTACAATGATTTCCGTGCCGGGGGATAATTGTAAAAAGAGATCCGTGCGAAGTGAATTCTCGCCTTCAACAGAAGTATTATTAAACAAAGTCAGGAGATTCGAATCTCTTTGTGCAGTATTAAATGCAGAATATGTTCTTCCCAGTGTCACGAGTGCATATCCATTCATATCAGAACCGGTAATGAGATGTTTCCATGTCAGACCGGAGAAGTATTGATCTTGTGTAGGAGAATTGATGCGGGAATTTGAATAGCGATCTTCTTCATCTTCATTATTGAATGTTACTTTGTCCAATGCACCAATGGTTAGAAAAGAAAGTGAGTTCTTTTCATCGAGTCGATAAGAGATTTTTGTTTGGAAATCCCAGTAATCTGGGATAAAACTAAAGCCCAATGCTTTGAACAAAATATCAAGATATGATCTTCGTGCGCTAACGAAATAGGAACCTTTGTCTGAGATAGGTCCTTCTGCAATCACTCCAAAGCCAGTAGCCGAGAAATTGATTTCTCCTCCAAATCGTTCTTCATTTCCATCACGTAGTGAAATATTTGTTAGTGATGAGACGCGATCGCCAAATCTTGAGGAAAAACCACCTGCACTAAAACTCACTTCGCGAACAAAATCAATATTGATGAGTGATAATGGGCCACCGGTTGAACCCTGTGATCCGAAGTGATTGATATTTGGTACTTCTATATTGTCAACAACAAACAAATTCTCAAATGGCGCGCCTCCTCGGACAATTAAGTCATTTCTGCCGGCACTCGTAACATTTACACCTGGCAAGAGTGCAACAGCTCTGATGACATCTTCTTGTACACCAGGTGCACGGCGAACATCTTCGGAATTGAGTAATTGAGTGCTTGTGATTGTTTCCGGACTTCTTTGAAAATAACTGGCTTCAACTTCTGTTGCTTCAAGTTGTACTGCTTTTTCACTGAGTACAATAGTAATTGTGGCTGGTTTACCTGAACTTATGGCGATATCTGATAGAGTTCGTGGTTCAAATCCAATGGCCGTAGCTTTTATGCTGATAATGCCAACAGGTATGGATCGCAGTGTGAACTTTCCTTGTGCATTGCTTCTGGAGCCGATTTTCGTGCCATTCACCGTAATAGTTGCACCATTGATTGGAGCTTGGGTAGAAGCATTAATGATTGTCCCCGATAATACACCTTT
>JALRFC010000134.1 GCA_023253875.1 Candidatus Kapaibacterium sp. | reverse complement strand
AAACGGATATAACTTGCATCTTCAACAAATTCTTCTGATTGATTACCAAATCCACCGCCATTTCCTAAATACCATGCTTGACTTAGTGGTACTGCTGTATCATTCTTAACCCATGTACCATTCACTTGGCGTACACCTTCGAATACAGTCAATGTTCCACGATTTTCTGTCTCTTTGGCTACACCATAATTAACCAAAGCACCTCTTGTACCATTCCACATCACACCACCTGATTTGATATCAAGCAATGCTGAAAGTGTAACACCTTGATAACCCAAAGTGAGTCTTGTGCCTGCAATCCAATCCGGATTGATATTGCCTAGCTCACCTTCTTCATCACTTACAACAGGATAACCATTTGCACCGATGATGCGATTTCCTTGCTCATCTCTTTCCCATTTTCCACCAAAGATGGTACCATAAGGTTTGCCTGCAACTGCACGAATTTGTGAACCAGTGAAACCATTGATATAGATATTTTCTACACCTTCAGCAAGAGAAACAACTTCGCTCACATTCTTCGACCAATTGACATTGAGGTCTGCAGTGAATCCATCCATATCAAAGAGGCGACCACCAAGTTGAACTTCAATTCCTGAATTCTTGATACTTCCTGCATTCATCAATTTGCTAGTATATCCACTTGATGCAGCAACGGGAACGGCAAAGATCTGATCTGTTGAAGTATTGTCATAATAGTTCACATCAAATGTGATGGAATTATTGAATAATCTACCTTCCAAACCAATTTCGATTTCTGATTTCATTTCAGGTTTCAAATCTGCTGCACCAAGAGAACTTGACATTTGGAAACCTGCATTGCCATTGAATGGGAATGTGATACCATTTGTCCAACCATCAGCAAAACCTGCTTTTGTGAACAATGTTTGAGTTGCATAGATAGGTGCATCTTTTCCAACCAATGCATAGGAACCACGAAGTTTCAAGAAATTAATTTCTTCGCTTGGTCCCATGAGTTCTGAAAGAACAAGACCAACACTTCCTGATCCAAACATGAATGAATTATTATCAACTGGTAATGTAGTTGACCACTCATTTCTCAATGTTGCATTGACATATAAATAATTCTTGTATTCAAGTCTTGCATCTGCATAAAGAGCAGAAGTGCGCTTGGAAACAAGTGATTGACCAGGATTTAATGTACGTGCATTAGACATATTATAGAAACCTGGAATCACAAGATCATCACCGGTAGCATAAAGATTTTCCAAATTCTTTGAATACATGTTTTGTCCAAGAATCAAACTTCCTTTCAAATCCTGGTCAAAATCTTTGCGCATTGTCACGATGAGATCACTTGTAAGATCACTATTGAAATATTGATCTTCAATGATTCGACCTGCCACATATGAATTGGAATTCACTGCATAGATTTGCTTTCTACGATCGGAATAGAAATCCTGACCAACACGATACATTACGCTAATCCAATCTGCCGGAGTATAATCGGCTTGAGCATACGCTACAACACGATTGACATCATCCGTGAAAGGAGTATTGTTCACAACCCAATATGGATTATCAAATCCAAAGAATCCACGATATGTTCTTTGGCTACCATCAGCAAATTGATATGCTTCTGAATTTTCTGCACCATCTACACCATTCGCATTATCAAATGTGATTGGAGTACGGAGCAGACCCAACATCACGCCAGAGATATTAGAGCCTTGCTGAATTCTTGTACCACCGGATTTGGTATAATTCACAGAACCGGATACTTTCAATTCTGATGAGAATGCATGATCGCCGGACAAACGAAGTGTTGTTCTCTCAAATGTATTCTTTGGAGTAACACCGGATTGATTCATGTTTGAAAGAGAGAGATAAAAGTTAGATGATGTATTTCCACCGGAAAGAGAAAATGCATTTGTTGTCGTATAACCTGTGCGGAAGAAATCACCTAGATTATCATATGGAGTAACTTGTTTTCCAGTTGCAGCAGCAGGATTGCTCTGACCAACGATTCTACCATTTTTATCCCAAATATAGGTTGGATCTGCTACCCATCGTAATGTATCCAAAGCAGCACCCCATGAGCGAGGACGCTGATTTGCAGGAGTTGCAATTGGAGAACCTATTTGGCCATTCAAGCCTTGACCATATTTTGTTTGATGTTCAGGCAACTTGTTTACTTGATCAATACCAAGTGAAGTTGAAAATGTCGCACTCATTCTACCAACTGTTGAGCTTGACAAACCTTTCTTCGTTGTGATAATGATCGCGCCGGATGCAGCACGTATACCATAGAGTGATGTTGCAGCAGCACCTTTCAACACATTCACTGATTCAATATCATCAGGGTTGATATCAACCGCGCGATTTGAATAAGCAACACCAGCAAGACCACTTTCTGTATTTAATTGTGAATTGTCAATTGGAATACCATCAATGACAAATAATGGCTGATTATCACCAGTGATTGACGATGCGCCTCTGATTCGAATATATGATGAACCACCTGCCGCACCGGTTGCATTTGTCACTTGAACACCTGCAATCTTACCTGCCAAACCGCCAACGATATTTGCTTCTCTTGATTGAGTCAAAGCATTTCCTTCCACTTGCTGTGTTGCATAGGTCAAGGAACGCTTTTGTTGCTCAATACCGATTGCAGTTACCACCACATCTTCGCTTCGTGTGGCATCATCTTGTAATGTCACGTCCACATTTTCAGAACTACCCAATGCTACTTCTTTGGTTTTCATCCCAACCATTTTAAAGACAAGTGTTTTTCCACTTGGAGGAACTGTCACCTTGTACTTTCCGTCTGCTTTGGCAAAGGCACCCGATGTGGTTCCTTTGACTAAAATTGTGGCACCGGGCAAGGGAGCTCCCTTGGAATTTGTCACTTTACCCGAAACCACCCTCTCCTGTGCAAATGCAAACTGAACAGTTAGCATCAATCCAAGAATGAGAGAAGAGTAAAACAATCTTTTCATACTTACTCCATGAGTAATGATGAGGAAAAAAGAAGATGGGATTAGCTAGACATATTGTATTTCTGTGTGGAAAGAGCAATACATGGCAAGCACAAGTCATGTAATAAACAAGACTATATTCATCCCGAATTGTGTCAAAGAATCGAAACCCCTCGTTCGATGCTCATTTGTTGTGTGGCCGGACCTTCTTCCGGTATGTGTATAATGTAATCCGCTGCCAAATCACATTATCATTTGGTGATATTGTCAAATTACTAAAAAAAATAAGAATTGCAACCCAATGAAATTTCCCCAATATCATTGATCAAAATGTTATCATCATTCCTATTGTATATGGCTGAATTATAGGAATAATTGCCATAGCATCATTTTTGCCATTCCCTTTGTTTTTTTCTGAATCAAATACCCATTGAGCTGCATGATACCCAATTGCTGCTCCCAACACCGTGTCCGACAGCCAATGTCTGTCATTATGGATTCTTGCATAGGCGGTACCCGTAGCAAGTCCATATAATAATATATCGGCCCACCATCGATCAATTACTCTGCTCAATGAAGCACTCATGACGAATGCTACTGTTGAATGTCCGGAAGGAAATGACAAGCGTGAATCATCGAGAGTACAGGGCGAAAATTGGCCATTTCCTTCATTCACAAATGGTCGACTCCTTCCTAGGACCGATTTCAAAATCGTTGTGATTCCACCTGCAATCAATAAGGAAGTCGTTGTTTTTCTGGCAAAAGCGCGGACTGACTCATCTTTGAATGCAAGTCCATATCCATAAGTGACCATCATTCCGATAGCTGGGTAGAGTAGATTTCCATATTCATTGGCAATTGAAAGAGCTGTTCCATCCATTGCGGCTTTATTTCTCAGAGCTGTTGTTCGCATCTCTTCATCATAAGGCATCAAGGCAAGTGAAGAACCGAGCATAATACCGGCAGAAAACAAGGATTCAGAAGTAGCAGAAGTGATCTCCTGACCGATATACTTCACATCATCAAAACCAAGTTCTATATCACTATATAGCACTGAATCTATCGTATTTTCCTGTATAGGAAGGGCATTCACAGTTGAATGCAATAGAGCAATACCAAGAATCAAAGTTGAAATAATTGATGATCTCATGAGATATTTCGGTGAATTTCTTGAAGTATTGCTGTTGCATTCAATGGATGTACCAAAGCGAACATCGCATTCTGTTGCATTGTACCCATGAATATGGGAGAAGAATCTAATTCATTGATTATTTCTTGAAATTTCTTGACAGACTCTTTCGAATGGCTATCTCTGAGATTATGTCCGATGGCACTTATCAAGGCATATTCTCCAATATTGATTTCCAAATCCTCTGCCAATAATGCGATATTCTCTTCTACAGAACTGACTGATGCATCATAGATCATACACAACATTGAGTCTATTGATACGGTGATCAATGATTTCGAACCTATCAATTCATCCAATGAGTGTATCAAATGATCAGTGGACTTTTCAAGGACTTCAGACTGCATGTGGATCTGAATAAACGTAATCGGCATTTTGGCAATCACAGAACGAATTCCATGTGCTGATTCATCACCCCTTCGTGTGATCGTTGTACCCAAGTCAGAACTCTTGAAAGTATTTTTGACTTGCACAGGTATCTCTTTCTGCATCGCAGGAAGAATCGTTTCAGGATGCAATACTTTTGCTCCAAAATAGGAAAGCATGCGAGCTTCATCAAAGCTCATGCATTCTATGAAAAGAGCATCTGGAATCACCCTTGGATCCGCACTCGCTATTCCACTAACATCTGTCCAAATGATGATATTTTCTGCATTCAAGACAGCTCCAAAGATTGCTGCAGAATAATCAGATCCTCCTCGACCCAATGTTGTGGCATGACCTTCTTCATTGGAACCAATGAATCCTTGTGTAATTACGATATCATGCTGATCAAACAATGGTTTCAAGAGCTGATTGGATAGCCGTTCCGTTTCATTCATATTGACCTGTGCATGTGAATACCGAGAATCAGTCTTCATGGACATTCTGGCATCAAACCACCGAGCATTGGAATGTACACCTACAATACCTGACAATATTCTCGTGGAGAACAATTCTCCACATGAAGCAATTGCATCTTTGGACCTATTCGAACATTCGCCAAGCAAAGCTATACCTTCGCAGTAAGATTGCAGATGATTGCCAATCTCTTCAATATGCAGTACTGTGGATGCATCCAATCCCAAATCTTCACAGATTGTGCGATGTCTATTGATGATTGCATCTACTCTTTCTCGACGGGTGATATCAGGTAAATAGACAGAGTCCGAAGCTATTCCTAATAATTCACTCGTAATTCCGGAACATGCGGATGCAATGATGAGAATCTTTTGACCAGAATAAGCTTGCACGATTGACACTATATTCTTCATTGCATCAGCATCTTGGACTGAGGTCCCTCCGAATTTCATGACTATCATTGATTATTCTCCAGAAGGTCATCCAATGGGTAAGCACCATGCTCCGACTCTATGATCACGACTGCCATAGCAATGGTATCCGTATGTGAGATAGACACATGTATTGAATATGCTCCCCATTGTTCAAGCATTGAGCCCGATAATACAATCACCGGTTTTCCACCTTTTTCATTGACCACGCCAATGTCTTTGAATGCAAATCCTTTTGCAATACCAGTTCCAATTGCCTTGCTAAAGGCTTCTTTTACTGCAAATCGAGCCGCATAGTGTGCCATTTTGCCATGAGCATATCCTTCGCAATATGATTGTTCCACAGGAGTAAAGATTCTTCTTGAGAAAGCT
>JALRFC010000133.1 GCA_023253875.1 Candidatus Kapaibacterium sp. | reverse complement strand
TGAAACAACCATCAACGGTTTCTTTCCATCATGATAGAGCCATTCATTGGCTCAATACAGGTGCGCAAGCTACAGACATCGTTCGCTCTCTCTTGAGTGCAGACGGCGTATTGCTTCGTCGCCAAATGGAATTCAAAGGCAAAACAGCCGAAGAAATCGAAGCCGCAGTTGCAAAACACAAAGATCATGCAATTGCTCGGTATGTGAAAAAACAAGCCGCACGCAAAGCTCGCAAGAATGCGCCTCCTGTTGAAGCTGCTCCTGCAGAGGAAGTTGCTCCCGTTGAAGCACCTGTAGAAGAAGTATCCAATTCAACTGAGGATACACCGGCTGCAGAACCATCAGCAGAGCAAGCAGAAGGTTGATAGAATTTCACTGAAAAAGTAGAAAGGTGTGATCATTCGATCACACCTTTTTTTATGTGGACATACGTTTTCGAAGTTCAGCAATTTTGGTGGAGATGGATTGTTGAAATTGCTCTTGTTCTGCTTCGATATCATTCAATATTTGCTCATTGGACATTGTTTTCATTCCATTTGATGCTTTGTCATTCGCATGTTCTTTATGTGTGGAATCTAGCTCGGCTACTATGACACCGACAAAGAGATTCAGTACGACCATTGCGGCAATCAGAACAAAGCTGATGAAATAGATTGGGGAAAGATATGGATGAGGATGCACAGCATTAAGATCCGAATTTGCTGCCATATAATCGGACCAACCATCGCCTGTCATGATTTTGAACAATGTCAATAAACTCATTGGCAATGTTCCAAAATCACCGGGCGAATTCTCACCGAATAGGAAGGTGCCAATCACGCCATAGGTATAAAACAAAATTGCCATCAATACAACTACAACCCACAATGATGGCAAACTTCGAAGAAGCGTGTCCACTATCACACGTAATTGAGGAAGCATTTCTATGATACGTAGAACACGTAATGTTCGGAGAGATCTAAAGATACGAAGCGTTCTGGTAGCCAATACTGCTTCATAAGACCCCATGTCTGCAGTGATGAGCAGTGGTACAAAACCAATGAGTACAATGAACACATCGAAGAGATTCCACCCATTCGTGAAATATGCAAATGTTCTACCAAGAATACTTCTCGATACTGCAGATTCCCCCATTGGATCAATGGTCACTTTTGCATAAGCATAGAGTTTAATCAATACTTCGAAAACGAAGATATAATGTATTGCCATATTCGCAAGATGGAATTCATAGGAATATGTCTTTAGCAATTGCATGTCTGTTTCCAAACCCGCAATGATTGCAGAAAACAATATCACGATGATGATGCCATTATCAAACCAATTGGGTTTGTGAAATCGCATCTTGACCAATAAAGGCCATTCCATCCACTCAGTATGATTATTTTTATCAATAAAAATGTGTAAAAGTCTATACAAAATGCTGGTTTCTTTCATGTATATATTCGACTCAAAATGATCAGGATTTATTTCTTCTTTTCAACTCAGTTATAATACCTTCTAACTCTTCATCAAAACTATTTTTATAATTCTGCAGAAGAAGCACCAAACCATCATCAGTTTCTTGTTGCATTTTCTCCCCCATTTCTTCGCGTAAATGTCTTTTACGCGTATCATCCATTTCAGCGATGATGATACCCACAAATAAGTTCAAAATGATGAGAGCGCCGATCAATACAAAGCTGCAAAAATACAGTGGTGAAAGAAAAGGATGTGGATGTAAACAATTATACATATTAGCTTTCATCAAATCAGACCATCCATCACCGGTCATCACTTGGAAAAGTGTCAAGACAGCTTGAGACAAACTCTCAAAATGCTGAGGATCATTTTCACCAAATAAGAATACACCAATCACTGCATAGGAATAATACAAAATCCCCATGAGCATGAATACTTGCCAGAGAGTTGGAATGCTATGTAGCAGTGTTTCAACAATGGTACGCAATTGTTTGAATCTTCCGATTAATCTCAATACACGAAGAGAACGAAGAGATCTGAATATTCTAAGTGTTCTCGCAGCAAGCACAGCTTCATATGAAGCTTCATCTTGAGTAACAAGAAGTGGGAGAAAACCAAGACCCACAATGAACAAATCAAACATGTTCCAGCCATCTGAGAAATATTCCACGATATTGTCTCTATATGCATATATCTTCAAGAGTATCTCGGTAACGAAGATATAATGAATGATGATATTGGCAAGATGAAGCGGATCATGAAATGTCAACATCATAGATTTGTCGGTTTCGATACCAACAAGAATTGCAGACAGTAGAATGATGCCAAGAATAAAATTGTCAAACCAATTCGATTCCTGATGTCTAATTTTATACACTAATTCGGAAAACATCGCTTAATACAATAGGTTGAATACAAAAAAGACACGAGCATAGAGTTCGTGCCTTATACCTTTACAAAGTCATTACTTACACTGTACGCAACAATCAGGGAATGCATAGAGATCGGGTCTCAAATTGATGAGACGCACAGACACATCCACTCGGCGCACGCCATCGAGATCATAATAACTATTTTCTGTTCGCTTATATTTTGGGACTTCCGGATTGATGGAAGTATCAACATATCTTCCTTCCGCCATAACGATGATACGAGCTTTCTTGGCCTTTTGATCATATTGACTCACAGTTATATCATCGGTTGGAGTGAGAACCAATCCTTTAGACATCAGACTTGCAAATAATGGATCTTTTGATAATTCACTCATTACAGCTTTATACCCATAATAAGCGCGAAGTTTGGACAATGTATCATTGTCTTCGCCAATCAAAGAAGCGCCTGATTTGATATCAATTGATTGTGTATTAGCGAATTGATATTTCACAGTATCGAATGCACTGGAAATATACTTCACTTGTTCATCTGATATAAATGTTCCATTTCCGATTGGACGAATATCGGAATAGGCAGTCATCGTGATGATCACTTTTGCCGTATCATTCTTCTCATAAATCTTCCAGAAATTCTTGAGGAGATCTGACGTTGAATCAACCATATTTCGAATATTTCGATCAATGATTTTTGCCTTTTCACGATAATCAGCACGACGCATAGTCATAAGATCAGAACGATCCACCTCACCGCGATTACCCCAATATTTATTGCGATAATTCAATTCCACCCAAGAAGCTTCTTTCAAATCACCATCTCGGAGTCTTCGCATATGCTCAGTATATCCTTTTGATGTATTTACTTCCCAGAAGGCAGTTTGGAAATATGGGACATTTCTTTCAGCACCGAAGACAATCACGGAATCAACAGACAAGCAACATGGAGATTGTCCAAATTGCGCATAGAGTCTGATGGTATCATTCACAATCTTTGTGGTGCAGGAATCTTCTGCTCTCACCATCGTGCGAGGAATACGAAGTGGCTCAAAACGTGTTAAACTTGACGCAATTGATTGCACAGTGCTGGCAACAAAATTCGTGTCATACGCATACGTAGTGTCTTTATATGCTATGGATTTTGTGAATATGGCCTTTCTCAATGGAGGAAGTGAGTCCACATATGTGATGGTATCTCTACCAATGCGCAATCTTCTCGTATCCACGATTTCCATGCGTTCATTGAGTTTTTTCCTGAGTGGTCGATTTTCAAATTGCTCAACAGTGATTGTATCATATAGTCGTGCAATACGTTGTGCTTTCACAGATTTATCTTGCACCAAAGAATCATATTGCTCTTTACGAGATTTGTCTTTAATCGAAGCAATGGAACGTGTAATCACCATTCCATTATAATTTGTGATGACCGGATTACGATCCTGACATGGTTTTCTATCATAGGTTGAACGACCGACAGCAGTTACAACAATACCATCGGGTCTATTTATCATCGAATCTGCAGGAATATGCAATGAATAGGTATTTCCTTTTCTCTCCACTTTTCCGGCAATATCACTCATGATGGAAAGCGATGCATCTTTGACCGTCGTATCATGTGAAGCATTGTCAATCACCGTAACATTATAGGTGATTGCACATGGCTTCGGTGGCTGCACACAAGGATAGGCGGGATCACATGGTTCACATGGTGGACATGGTTTTGGTGGTTCTATACCACAGAAAAACATTGCCTCACTGAGATAAATATCCAATTTTCCCATATCTGCTTTCTTTGCTTCTTCAGGATTTGATTTTCCATATCTATCGGAAGAGTAAAAGAATTCCTGCTTGACAATTTTGCTTTCGGTATTAGGTTTCTGAAATCGGACATAGGGAAACAGTTCATCATAATCTGACCCAATATCATTGGACTCATTTGCGAGTGGCACCACTTCCTCCACTTTCAGACTCGGTTCAGCGAGATTCTCTGCAATTGCAAAGAAATCAATTTCAAGCAAGGCATAATAGAGATCATAATTACCGGCTCTATTCGAAGAAAACATCAAATGTGGTGTTCCTTCCAAGCAATACAAGAATGGAGAATATTCATTGAATTGCGTATTGATTTCTTTTTTGTCTTGAAACAATGCAAGATTGATTGGCTTCGACCACATGCTTGCACCATATCTTCTGAATGCAACATATAGGTCGGCATTTCCTTTTCTTTGGATGCCATTGAATGTATACATAGCATTTTCATATGGCGCAGAAAATCCTCCATTGGTATCAACGCGATCCGAACTGAACACAATCATTTCGATACCTGATTCAGGATGTAAACCAATCGTAGGATGTGAGTCCCATGCTGTGCTATTCAATTCTTCGATATTGCGGATTGAATCATGATCCGAGCTTTCAATTCGTAAGATCTTTTCGAATAAATCACTTCCACCTTTGATATCAGCACCGCTCAATTCAAAGAAACGTGCAGTCTGTTTATCAGGAACACCCGAAGATGCAAAGACAAATGTCTTATCACCTTTTGATTCCTTTGATTGAATCACTCCACCAATATTCCGAATGGCTTTGCGATTAAACAATGAAAATGACTGACTTGAATTCGAGGTATCTTCTTCTGGCTTTCCCGACATAGGAATCACATAAATCTGTTCTCGTTTATTGCGATTGGATGTCACGATGAGCGTATCACCCTCCTTGCCAATCGTTCCGATGATCGCTGGAGCAAAATCATCCGAAGGAGTATTTACGCCCTTTTGTAGTCTTTTCGAGGGTTTGGTAATCTTTACCCTTTTCGAATCTTCCTGTGCATGGAGTGTATGCATACATAATCCACCAAGACAGAACGCTAATGCTAGTATGAGTGTTTTCATAGATGTCATAATGGATTACAGATTATACAATTAATTGCTTCACTAAACTTGAACGTAGCTCTTCGTAGTGGGGGATTTAAAAGTCCTTCTCTGATATTTGATATGGATACAAAGAAGTTGACTCCGTTTTCTGCTGAATAATAGAATACATCACCCAATGCAAATTCTGCGGTATATGTATCCATGTTTGCCGATGGCAATCTTTTGAATGGAGGCATGAATTGACCAATTGTTTTTGTGCTCGGCCAATTACCGGGAAATTGATAATTCTGTGGAGTACCATTGGGGTTATTGGCTGTGATTGTATACAGTTGACCAATTTTCACATCACCATACTCAATTCCTTGATTCTCCAATTGATCACATCCCGTAAAAAAGCGCAATGTATCATTAGCCAAATTCTTGAATACCGTTGCAATTGAATCGGCATTTTCTGTGAGAAGTGGGCTCGCTCTTGGAATACGAACAAATTTCCCTTTGAATCTCAAAATTACTTTTGACAATAGAGGATTTGTTGGATGAATATAAATGCTATCTACCAATACATCG
>JALRFC010000132.1 GCA_023253875.1 Candidatus Kapaibacterium sp. | reverse complement strand
AAGGATATAGAACAGCATCACGTGGTACATGGTTGCCTCTTATTAGACCATTCCTTGGCGATAAGTCTTATGCAACAGAACCGACACCAGATGACAACTGTATCGTTCCTGTAGAGCTTTCATATTTTGATGGTCACAAGCGTAATAATTCAGTTGATCTTTTCTGGCAAACAGCTTCAGAAGAAAATAATGCCGGCTTCCATGTAGAGCGTCGTATTGCTCGTGGTGATACACCAACAAATTGGGAATCAATTCAATTTGTACGTGGTGCAGGTAATTCAACTGTAGTTCGTGATTACTCAATCACAGATGAAAAAGTACAACCAGGTGTTACATATCAATATCGTTTGGCTCAAATGGACCTTACCGGTACTGAATCATGTAAAGCTATTTCAGATGTACTTGAGTTTACAATTGATGAAACTTCAGCGATTGTTCTCGAGCAAAATGTGCCTAATCCATTCTCTATGTCAACAAGCATCAGCTTCTATGTACGTGATAATGGCGTAACAAAGCTTGAGATCGTTGATATGTTTGGTCGCACAATCCGTACATTGTTCGATGGTAATGCTTCTTCAGGCAAAACCACTGTAGAGTGGGACGGAACAGATGATAGCGGTGCTAATGTAGCAACAGGTACTTATATCTATCGTTTGACCAATGGTAATAATACAGAAGTAGCAAAGATGACGATTACTCGTTAATCACATCTTGTGAATGTTTTCGATGCCCTCTGTGCTGAATTGCGCAGAGGGCATTGTTTTATATTATAGAGTTTTACCTATGAGTGATACTATTTTTCATAAGATCATAAGAAAAGAAATTCCTGCGACGATTGAATATGAATCTGAAACAGTAATAGTGATTCGAGATATCAATCCACAAGCACCATTTCATTGTTTGATCATTCCTAAGAAGACAATGAGAAGTATATATGATATAACCGAAGAAGACGGGTCTATTATACTTGAAATGATGCAAACTGCGAATAGGCTTGCAGATGAAAATGGATTTGCTAAAGATGGGTTCCGTCTTGTCATGAACTGTGAAGAATGGGGCGGACAAACAGTATTCCAATTACATATGCATATGTTAGCCGGTAAAAAAATGTCCGGAGGATTTGCATGAGCAAGAGTGAATATGAAGCAATTGTAGAAGCTTCTTTTTTGCATGATATCAATGAGCTTCAGGAAATATCCAGCAACATTGCTTGGGGTTCAATCATTGATGCTGGTGAGATTATCCTCAAAGCTGAACATGTCATTACAATTGGAGTAGGGAAGTCTGCCATTATGGCGAAAAGACTTTCCGCTTCATTGACAAGTATTGGAGTTAAATCTGTTTATCTTCATCCGATTGATGCATTGCATGGTGATATTGGCATTATAGGAAGTGATGATGTAATTGTTCTCTTTTCTAATAGCGGGAATACAGAGGAAATAGTTTCAATCATGCCATTCCTATCAATGCGAGCTTCTGCAATCATTGGAATACTAGGAAATTCAGCGTCTATCTTAAGCAGACATTGCGATATAACTATCAATGCCGAAATCCAAAGAGAGGGATGCCCGCTTAATATAGTTCCAACCACTAGTCTATTGGTTGCAACTGCATTATCTAATGCATTGATTATAGCAATCATGCATCTTGGTCGAATTACGAAAGATGACTTTGCAAAGTCACATCCGGCAGGTCAATTAGGTCGAAATTTATTATTGACAGTGGATTCAGTAATGGTAAAGGGAAGTGACTACTTACCATTTGTGAAACCTGATCATTCTCTGAAAGATCTACTTATTATCATGAGCGCAAAGAAACTTGGATGCGCGATTGTAAGTGAAGACTCTCAAAAAATCTCGGGTTTTGTTACTGATGGAGATATCAGACGTTGTCTATCAGGTATGGATCAATTGTCAAGTATTTTGGTAAAAGACATTATGACAATCAATCCAATTATGATTCATGCAAGTGCAAGCTTGGGAGAGGCTTTGTCTTTGATGGAGGATAGGGAAAACAAGATTGGAGTATTGCCAGTAATCAATGAGGATGGTGCTTGTATTGGTATAGTGCGCCTACATGATATTGCAGGGCATATCAGATAATCATCGTCTTGGATTTGCTATGGGAACAGTCTTTGGAGTCTCAACTTTGTTAGATTCCGAAGACTTTTTCTTTTCAGGCTCAGATTTCTTGGGAGTAGTCTTCTTTGTCTCTTTGGTTTTATTTGCGGCTGTTTTTTTCTTCTTGTCATTAGCCTTTGATTTCTCTGTTGCTTTCTTTTTTGTTGTTGCTTTGTTTTTATCTGTTTTTGACTTCTTCGCAGATGATTCAGTTTTCTTCTTCGGTGCAGAATCAGACTTCTTTTTCGTTATTGAAGGTGCCTCTACCTTCTTTTTGGTTGTAGTAGTTACTTCAACCTTTTTCTTTGGCTTTACACCATTTGTAGATGTCTTGGGTACTGCTGTTGTAGACTTATTGGAAGATGTAGCAGAGGATTTAGGTTTTACCTGCTTATCTGAAGACTTTTGGGTAGTACTTTTCGCCGGTTCTGTTTTTGGCTTTTCCACTGTTTTTTTCTGTTCTGTATTACCATCTGAATCAGAATATGGCATCGCAGAATTTAGCATCTCAGTGGCAGTAATTTTCATTTCACGGATAATAGTGCCTTCCTTGCCAATATTATCCAGAGGCTTGCCATTTCTTTTAAAAATAGCACCACCATTATTTGAAATGGATAAGATAAAGTATTCCACTGCTGTCCAGCGTCCTGATTGACCCGACGCCAATAGTACTTCTTCGCTTTTTTTACCATCTGCATTGATGGTAAACCACGTATTGTTTTTTGCTGTGACTTCCAGTATGATGCTGTCTTTGCTTGGTTCATTTTCAAATACAGACCAAAGTTCACCACCCGAATCTTCTTCCTTTGCGGATTGTTGTTGAACTGTTTCTGTAGGTGTACCTGGTTCAACAGGAGTATCATCTATGATATCTTTTACAAAGAGATAGTATATACCAACTATGAGAATCAGTATCATCGAGGCAGAAATGAGGCCGCTAACAAGTCTAGGAGAATACTTTGGAGACTCTATTGTTTTAAGAGGAGGTGGAGGAGTATATTCCTTTTCCTTTTCTTTTTCAGGGTGAATGAGTGTACCGATGAATGACTGCTCTTGTACTTGTGGCATAATGCCTGATTCAGCAAAAGATTTTTCAAAATCTTCCAAAGGCAATTTTAAGAATTGCCAATATGATTTACTGAATGAACGAAGATATGTTGGGGGTAAGATACTATTCTTCCCTTTCTCCAAGGCATCAATGATATTGACACGGATATTGGTTTGTCGAGAGACTTCTGCCTGTGTAAGGTTAAGCTCTTCCCTGCGATTTCGTAATATCGTACCGAGTTGACTCATTCGGGTAGGTTTGCGTGAAAACAGACTGCAAACATAAGGATTATATCGGACTTATCTCCGTGAATATTCATTCATTTAGATGATTTTTACATTACTATGCACAAACATGGGGATTTGATGGAAAGCAAGTAAGTTTGTCATGAATTAAGCGGAATTTCAATCAATGTATTTCGATAGAATCATCTTTCTCTATGCAATCTATGTTGCTTTTGCATATGGAATGCTAGCGCTGGGTGCCACATATTTTCGTAATTCTTTGGATGCAAGGCAAAGATCGGAAATCAATATGGGGGAGACACTCATATATGTTGTCAATCCGCTGACCTATCTTCTGCTAGGGACAATCTTATTGCTTTTCTGTATTTTTGCTGTCATTGCAATGAGCCTTTCAACTCCTACAGTCTTGGCTTATGTATTTCCACTTGCGCTATTTACTAATGCTGTTCAAGTATTATATAGGGCTTCTGAACAGAGAGTTGAAATTTGCACAAAGGGTCTGATCATCAGGCCAATCTTTCTAGGTGAAACGAAATCGATTGAATATGAACAATTGATTCGAGTCGAGATCACTCCGACCATGTCATGGTTTTCTTGTCAATTTCATGTATTGCCATTTGACTATGCCGGGCAATGCCTCTTGAATGAGGAACAAAAAAACACGCTTATTTCTGTACTGAACCGTACTTCGCTTTGTGAGGTCCGTTATCTTTAAATTGGATGAAATTATGTCAACACAATCCATACGCATAGCTTCCGGTCAAGGTTTTTGGGGCGATTTGCTCACGGCTCCTCTTACACAGGTTTCAAAAGGTGATATTGATTATCTCATGTTGGACTATTTGGCTGAAGTGACAATGTCCATCGTGCAAAAGCAAAAACTGAAAAATCCTGCATTGGGATATGCAAAAGATTTGGTTCAAACCTGCGAAGATGTCCTCCCATACATCGCTTCCAAAGGCATAAAGCTCATCACGAATGGTGGTGGTGTTAATCCGGAAGGTGCTCGTGATGCAGTCTTTGAAGTGGCAAAAAAACTTGGGATCACTGGTCTGAAAATCGGAGTTGTATTGGGTGATAATATCCTAATGCATATTGATGGACTCATTGCTGAGGGACATACCATGAATAATATGGAAACCGGTCAGCCAATCAGTGAAGTCAAAGACCAATTACTCAGCGCAAATGTGTATTTCGGTGCAAAGCCCATTGTTGAAGCCCTGCAAGCCGGTGCTGATATCGTGATTACAGGCAGAACAACTGATACCGGTTTAACTCTTGCTCCTATGATTCATGAATTTGGTTGGAGTTTTGATGATTGGGATAAACTCGCTGCCGGTACTGTTGCCGGACATATAAATGAGTGCGGAGCACAAGCTTCCGGCGGGAATTTCCTTGGTGATTGGGAATCATTGCCAGATATGGCAAATGTTGGTTTTCCGATTATCGAGGCATTTCCGGATGGAACATTCATTGTGACAAAACATGAAGGGACTGGTGGTGCAGTGACAAGAGAAACAGTAAGTGAACAATTGATGTATGAGATTGGTGATCCATCCGAATATATCACTCCGGATTGTATTGCTGATTTTACTTCAATCAAGATAGAAGATCTTGGGAATGATAGAGTGAAGGTCTATGGTATCAGCGGAAAACCTGCCACACCCTTTTTCAAGGTTTCTGCTTCCTATGAAGATGGATATGTTGCATTTAGTTCATTGACATATTCAGCACCTGATGCATACAAAAAAGCAAAAGCAGGAGATGCAATTTTGCGGAAAAGACTCGATCAACTTGGTTTGCAATTTGATGAAATCAGAACAGAATTCATCGGTATGAATGCATGCCATGGTCCAATAGCTCAAGCTATTGAGCCTAATGAAGTCATGATGCGTATTGGAGTTCGTGGACATGATTATGCTTCTGTCGAACGTTTTGGGAAAGAAATCGCACCGCTTATTTTGACAGGACCTCCAAGTGTTACCGGATTTGCCGGAGGAAGACCAAAGCCTTCATCAGTGGTAGCATATTTTCCTGCATTGTTGAGAAAAGATATGGTGAATCATAGCGTGGTGGTTACTGAGTTATGATGATTGAGGAAGGACATCGCAAAGAATCCATACAGAATCTCAATGCTCGTAAACCCTCGATCAGTATCATTATTCCGGTATTGCAAGAAGAGAAATTACTCGCTCGTACCCTTGCGATGTTTACACAGGAAAGAAAGCATAATTTTCATCTGGAGATTATTGTCAGCGATGGTGGTAGTACCGATGCCACTATCGAGATAGCGAACAATTTTGCTGATATCGTGATTTGTCATTCCGAGCAAAGAAGGCAGACAATTGCCGAGGGTAGAAATAAAGGTGCCGAAAAGGCGAATGGTGACATTTTTGTGTTTTTGAAT
>JALRFC010000131.1 GCA_023253875.1 Candidatus Kapaibacterium sp. | reverse complement strand
GGATAATCCACTCATTGCTCATGTATCATCTATCGATGAATTGGAATTATTATCAGATGATGTGTCCGATGATGCACGAAAATTGGCAGAGGCTTTTTTCCCGGGACCGCTTACCATTGTGTTGCCGGCAAAATCTACGGTACCAAAAGAAGCCACGGGTGGACTCGATACAATTGCGGTGCGTATGCCAAATCACCCCATTGCCCTTTCACTACTGTCGATGAGCGGTCCGCTCTGCGCGCCATCAGCGAATGTTTCGGGCAGGCCAAGTCCGACAAATGTATATCATGTGCTCGAAGACTTGGATGGAAAGATTGATGCCGTACTCGATGGCGGACAATGCACAGTGGGAATTGAATCTACCGTTGTGAGATTAACTCCATCACCGATGATATTGAGACCCGGTATGATTTCAGCGGCGGAGATTGAAAAGGTATTGGGTAAGCCGGTCGGTATCGTGCAGAAACATGAGCATGCAATCCAATCACCGGGAATGAAGTATAGACACTATTCACCGAAAGCGCAATTGCATCTCTGTGGTACACATGAAGAATTCGAATTATTCAGTAGAAGATTACCTCATGCAATGAAATTGTCATGTCATGTCTCCACGCAATTTGGTGATATATTCCCACTGAAGGAATCAACATATTATGATATTCTTCGATCGGCTGATATCAAGGGCGTGAAAGACATCATTATACTATTTCCTGAAGAAGAAAGAATACAAAAATCTGCGCTCTTTAATCGCATCGAAAAAGCATTGAGTAAGGAGTGATGCTCAAAGTACATAGAGAGCCAATACCCAAAGCAAACCTGAGAAGAAGATTTGCGCCTGCAAAATATATCGCAAACGATATTCTTTGAATCCAATGATATGTAATTGACAAAAGCGATAAAATGCCAAACCCATGGCAAATGCACCGGCGGACATGATGATATGTGATTGGGCAAGTTCAACAAAACCCACAATCAAGAATGACAACCATAGAAAACAGTGGACATAAAAGGGAATTGCTTTCATTGAATTAGATAATATTATGAAACAAGTGCACTGGATTTTTTTGACAATGTATAGCGTCTTCCTTTCCATTCGGTGCCATCTTTGCGTAAGCACCAAAGAGCAGAGTTAATTGCAAAGACGATAAAGCTAGATGCAGTGAGAGCATGTAGAAATGCATGCCATAATGGATAGCCGAAATACAAAGCTATGATTGATCTGAGTGACATTCCAAGAAGGATGGATAATCCACTAAAAATAGAAATCAGAGGATTGTGTAAGATGATACCAAACAACAATGTGATGAATGGAAAAGCATAGGTGATAAAAAGGTGCGTGACAAAGAAGAGAAGTTTATATATGTCAAAATGCATCGTGGCGAATGCATTTTTTGAAAAACCTGTGAATACATCCTGCGAAGTGCGATACATTCTGCATGCAATGATTTCCCCGGCAGATGCATGACAAAGCTTTTTTCCGAATGTCTTCATGCGAATCGCCAAATCAATGTCTTCTGCTATGCTATTTGCAACTGCCGTGTGACCGCCTATTGCTTGATAGGATTCTCTCTTGAATAATAAGGCCTGTCCATTTGCCGCAGCAAATTGCGGATTGGGATTCTTCATGATCAAATCATGAGGTAGATAGGTGAGATATAAAGTGTGGATGAAAGGTACAGCAACATGCTCCCAAAATAAATGCAATTGTTGCTTAGGCACCGCACTCAGCATGTCTATTTGATTCTTCTTTGCAAAATGAACTAAAGAAGTAATGCTTCGTGAATCATGAATCGTATCTGCATCAGTGAATAACAAATACTCACCTTTGGCTTTCATTGCCAATTGATGACATGCATGTGGTTTGCCAATCCAATGTGAAGGTAGAATTCCGCCTTCCATGATTGTTAACTGCGGGAATTCCGAAGTCAATCTTGCGAGTATTTCACCTGTGGCATCCGATGAATGATCATTCAATACAATCACTTCATAGTTTGAATATGTCTGATTGCATAGAGAACGGATACATTCTTCTATGATGTCTTCCTCATTTCTAGCGGGAACAAGTACACTCACAAGTGGATATCCATCAACCTCAGTATCTATGTTATGCACATGATTGAAGATGATTGCATTGCGAAGTGTATTGAATAATAGAAAGAGTAATGCGATGCTTGTCATGATTGACAAGATGAACATCGTATTTTCGAATGTGAACATGATACTTACAACCTATTATTTGATTAATCATTGATAATGAACTCAATGACTCATTGGAGCACAATTTTAATAGTCTGGTTTATTCATTGTATATTTTTAACACTGTGCATTATCAATGCAATGCAATCAAATGATTTCATCTGAATCAAGTATATTATGAGTTATTAATCATGGCATTGTAAACAAGAGGTAATATTCATGAACAGACATATTTCGATCATAGTGATATTCATGATGTCAATCGGCATCTTTCAAGGTTGTTCACTTGTGAAAGATTTGACATCAATGCGAAATGTACAATTCCGTATTGGTTCGATTTCATCGGTGAATATTGGTGGTGTCTCTGTATTGAATAAGAGAAAGGTGACGGATTTTTCTGTGAGCGAGACAATGTCTTTAGCGGGAAAAGTTGCCCAACAATCATTACCACTTTCCTTGACCGTGAATCTGGAGGCCAGAAATCCGAATGAAGCTGGTGAGAATGCCATTTCGAATAATACAATTGCAACACTGCAATCCTTAGAATGGCGATTATTGATTGATGATGTACCAACCATAGAGGGAGTCGTCAAAGGTCCGATTTCCTTACCGGCAGGTGGCTCTACAATCTCAATTCCAATCGCAACCGAAGTGGAATTATTTTCATTTTTTGGGGAAAGAGGATATTCCGGAATGGCGAAATTGGCTTTTGCTTTGGCAAATCCGGGAGAATCTACAGTATCTGTAAAGCTGGATGCCAAACCAATGATACAGACATTTCTCGGTACAATGTCCTATCCTGGACGAATCACCATCATTGAAAAAGAATTCAAATAGAGCGAGAATAGTCATTGATTCGTATTTTGGGTGTTGATTAGTAATATGACATTCTGAGTATGAAATGAATATTCGAATACTTCTTTTTTTCTGTTTACTACCCATAGTTACATTTGCCCAAGGCGATTTATATATCAGTGAATTCACCGATCCTTCGATGTTTCATTTTGTTGGGAATGCAAAACTCTTCAATAAGAGAATTCGACTCACGGATGCAACATATAATCAAGGCGGGGGAATCTGGCTCAAAGAAAAGCGCAATGTTGCTCAAGATTTTTCTATTCAAATTGGATTTCAGATCACACAGCCGGGTAATTCCGGTGCAGATGGCATTGCTTTCGTTATTCAAAATCAAAAAAGTGATGCGATTGGGATATTTGGGGGTGGCATAGGATATGCCGGAATCCCAAATAGTCTTGCAATAGAATTTGATACATATCCCAATTCCGAATATCGCGATCCGAATGATAATCATATAGGCATTCAAACGCGTGGTAAAAATGCGAATAGTGCCGATCATGCAATCACATTGGGTACATCCCGAAATATCCCTCAATTGGAAGATGGAACAGTCCATGTCATGAGAATTGACTATGTCAATAAAGTCATGAAGGTATATCTTGATGAATTCAATACCCCAAAAATCACTGCTTATGTGAATATTGATTCACTTCTCGATCTCGACAATGGTAAGGCTTGGCTCGGATTTACCTCATCAACCGGTGGTGCATTTGCGAATCATGATATCGTCTCCTTCGGACATAAAAGCAATTCCAAAATATCCATTGAAGGACTCAACCCGGCAGGTACGCTTTGCCCGAATCAACTTGCCTCACTCATCGGCTTCACATCAGATTCTGCCAATGTGATTTCATGGACATGGAATCTTCCCGGTGAAACAAAAAATGGAAAAATAGTCTCATTTTCAAGACCCATTCCGGGCACTTATCCGATTCAACTCATCATTAAAAGATCGGTTGGAATTTTGGTTGATACATTGAACACTACAATTACTGTAGAAAATCGTGCAAGTGTTGAAGTGAATGATACTACAATTTGTGAGGAGAACTTTGCCGAATTCTTCGCGAATGTACAAAACACGCAAGGCGCATTCACCTATACATGGCAATCGCTCGATGGTCCCCATATTGATGGATTGATGAATGGTGAATCAATAAAAACGAAAAACATGAAACCAGGGACATATCGTTTTGAAGTGTATGTCCGCGATATTTATGGTTGCGAAGATCGAGATACTGCAATGTGCATAGTTCGAACACTTCCAATCATACAAAAACAGTCAATCATACAGGCATGTGCAGGTGAGATAGTACAAATCAATCCACTTATCACGAGCTCATCAGGTACATTGACATATCGTTGGTTTCCTATTGATGGTGTTATTGGTTCGGTATTTGGATCAACACTTACAGTAAAAAAATCAGAACCAGGAATTCATGAATATTCAGTTACAATAAAAGATGCGCTGAATTGCAGTGTGTCATATACCTATCAAATTCAGATTGCTTCAAAACCTATACTGAGTGGTGGCAATGATGTGAAGGTATTCTGTATTGGAGATACCATTGAAATTGGATCAAATGCAAAAGTATCCGGTGGAACACCGCCTTTTCGTTTTGAATGGAAAAGACTGACTCCAGGAAAAGCGAATATTGTGAATCCGTATCAAGCAAGTACTTTGATTTACCCCACCATTGCAGGTAATTATGAGTTAAGTGTCACAGATTCCAATGGTTGTGTTGATGCCGATACGGTCTTTGCCGATGTGCGACTCATTCCGGATGCAAATGCCGGACCCGATATAACCGAATGTGTCTGTGATCAAAAAGGCGGAATGATAGGAATTCCTGCAAAATGCGGAGTGATTCCATTCACTTATCGTTGGTCCGCTTTGAATAATGCCCCGCTATCAGCATTGAGCGCTCTTGATACAATTCCGGTCATGGTAAAAGTGAATGAAAATCCAATCGTGAAAACCAGCTATGGATATATACTAACCGTCACTGATGGACAAAATGTCTCACGAAGTGATACAGTTTTCTATACGCTCAATCCATGTCCAAAAGTTGATGCCGGAAGATCGCAATTCATCTGTAGTCCGATTGTACCATTCAATCTAACTCCAACAGTCATCGCGGATCCATCCGATTCATTGCGATATGAGTGGACTCCGAGTACATTTTTGAGTGATCCAAATAATCCAAGACCATTGGTGACATTGCCTGATAGCACAATCTCAATCACGTATACATTGAATGTATTCACACCCTTTGGTTGCATTGGTTCGGACACAGTGAATTTCCAAACGGAACAATCAATGTCATTGTCACTTACAAAAACTGATACGAATAGAGCATGTATTTGTCGTGGTGACAGCGTAATTCTTAATGCACTGGTTCAAGGTGGATCAGCACCATATACATATGAATGGATTCCAATCGGACTTCAAAGTTCAAGTTCATTCTGTACGGTAAGTCCACTCATCAATACACTGTATACAGTACGTGTCATTGATGCAAGAGGATGTTCTATATCCGATACAATTTCTGTGTGTGTGGAACCGGTACCCAATCCTCGACCTGCATCTGATACCACTATTTGCTTTGGCGATATCACTCCCAAACGTGGCGAAACAGCAACATGCGGAAAAGCACCATTTACCTATGCATGGTCTCCGACTACAGGAATTGATGATTCCACAATTCATAATCCTCGATTTTCACCGGATACATCCACTGTATATTCTCTCACAGTAACAGATGCCGGTGGAATGTCAACAACTGCATAT
>JALRFC010000130.1 GCA_023253875.1 Candidatus Kapaibacterium sp. | reverse complement strand
GTCAAATATGACAAAAAAGGAGAAAAAGTCATCATGAACAAGTAGATTTCTTTCCTTGATATGTGCACAGACACCTCTGAGCTTGAAATGTTTTAGTCGCAAGGTCTTAAAGACATCATTGAGTTCAAATCTGCCATGTCTTGGCATATGATGCGTTTTGTGAATGAACCATAGCGGACCATGCATGAGAAATTTATGGGAGGACCATGCAATGAACTCCATTCCAATAACTGTTCCCAGAATGATGCCGAATATTTGAAGAATCTGCATTAGATGAAATCAATGATATCATGTCTGGAAAGCACGCCAGACAAAGAACCATAATCCGAAACCAAAATTGCATGATGCGTCTTGAGAAGGTTAATCGCGCTTTGTACATCTTCGGTCGCATCGAGAATCGGCATGGGTTCTTCTTGGACTTGTTTTACTAGTGCAGACATCACGGATCTATCTGCAATGACTTTTGCCATGAGTTTATTCTCGCGCAAAGTACCAACGGAAATTCCATTATCAATCACAGGCATTTCTGAAATCTCATATTCCTGCATGAGTTGCAATGCCTGCTCGACGGTTGCATCTGATGGTATGCTGAGCAGCTTGGGAATGGCTTTGGAATTTGATTTCACGGCTAATGCTGTTTTCACGGTTAGGCGTTCATCATCCAATAAATGCTGTTCCTTTAGCCATTCATCTGAATGATGTTTTGTGAGATAGCGCTCACCCGTATCACATACGATGGCCACAACGATATCATCTTTCGTGAGTGTTTTTCCGAGTTTAAGCGCTGCCGCGATATTCATTCCACTTGAACCACCACAGAAGATGCCTTCTTCGCGAGCCAATCTGCGAGCAGTATTGAAGGATTCTTTATCATTGATATTCATCACATCATCAATCAGTGAGATATCTAGATTGCCCGGTATGCGTTCTTGACCGACACCTTCCACGAGATAGGGAAGGGCTTCCACGATGCGACCAGTTTCTTTGAATGTTTTGATGCAAGAACCAACAGGATCTGCAGCAATCACTTTGATATTCGGATTTTGTTGTTTGAGAAATCGAGCAGTTCCGGTGATCGTGCCACCTGTTCCGATGCCCGCAATAAAATGCGTCACTTTACCATCGGTATCATTCCAGATTTCAGGTCCGGTTGTGACTTCATGAATCGCAGGATTTGCATAAAAATCATATTGATTCAGCATCACTGCATTTGGGATTTCCTGAGCGAGTCTTTGAGCGGTATTGAAATAATATTCCGGCGAGCTTGCCTTTGCGGCACTTGAAACGATGAGGACATCCGCGCCGAGTGCTTTGAGATACCTCACGCGTTCTTGCGAAGCTTTGTCTGTCATCACGAATAAGCATTTATACCCTTTCAATGTTGCTGCAAGCGCGAGACCAATTCCGGTATTTCCGCTTGTAGGTTCAATGATGATGCCACCTGGTTTGAGCAGTCCATCTCTTTCAGCTGCTTCCAGCATGGCAATGCCGATGCGATCTTTCACGGAGCCACCGGGATTGCGACTTTCCAGCTTCACATAGATGGTAGCGGGAATATCATGTGCAATCGCATTGAGTTTGACAAGCGGTGTTTTACCGATGAGGCCGAGTACTGAGGAATGGACATTCATGATTCATTACATAGAAAGTGATTGACAAAAATAGTCAAAAACCGAAAAGAAACCGATTGTACAGAAGCAAAAAATGGCCCGAAGGCCGTTCTTTTATTGTATCAAGTGTTTTTCCAGAGTGACTGACTTTGGAAATAAGATATTGTTTTCCAAATGTATGTGCTTATGTAACATTTCTTCGAATTCTTTCAATTTATGAAATGCCAATTTATAAGTATTGCATGCATCCATTGGTGGAGTATAATCATTGGTGAGTAATCGCATTTTTTCAAATAAATCACCTTCATGTTCATGCTCTTGTTTCAATACATGAATCGGAGATGTTATCGAATCGAATTGTTGCGACACTGTTTTTGGGGCTTCTTCCAGCGATTTGATATATGAGAAGAGTACATGCTCCTCTTTATACATGTGATGCGAAAGATCCTCATTGCTTTCTGAGAATAATTCAAAGAGTTTAATCAATTCCGGATGATTTCCGCCATGAACACTTTTGATTTTCTTGAGCATGAAGAGTAAATCGGGTGTTTCATTACGGATATATGCATGAAAAGTATGTTCAATGATATTGATCAATTCAGTCAATGACATTGATTCATAATTCAGTTCATGTTCAGGTTGTGAATCAATCTTTCCCAATTCATGTAAAATTGTATTGATGTCGATTCCTTTTTTTTGAACTGCTTCTTCGAGTGGAACATTTCCTTTGCAACAGAAGTCAATCTTGTTTTTTTGAAAGACATCTGCATATAATATGTTCTTTGCGACGATTTCGCCAATTGTGAGATGTTTCATGATGTATACCTTAATGTTTTATGAGTGAAGCTATGTCTTGAAATCGAAATGCGAGAAAATAAAATGTGGAAATCGGATCGGCGGACTGAATATTCTTCAATGCGGATAGCGTGCCGGTCGTTGAATAAGCGCATAGTCCCAATTCGATATTCACAATTGGACTTGGTTTATACTGTGTGATGAGATCAATTTCATATCCCAAATCAGGTGATAAAACTTCGTCTTTGCGAATGTATTGTGATGTCAAACCAAATGAATGGATATCCAGCGAAAACATAAGCGATTGATTGGATGAATACTTCACCGATGCTTTCAAATCACGAATGCCTGCATATCCAATGGAAGAGCCGGCATAATAATAATCCATCAAACCATAGAATTTATGAGGTGTGCCATATAGTGGATCAAATGTATTGCTAGTGTTTTGCTCTATTGCTCCATTCTTATTATCCGTACCGGAACTATGATCATATTCCAAGCCGAGATTGACATTACCTATTTGATATTGTGCTTGAAGACTGAAAAAATATGCTGATAATTCTTTGTTCTTCGGATCATGTCCAAATTGATAATAACCCGAAGCGCGCGCTGATGCCGATCCTGAACGAATATCTGTTGTCATTCCAAGCGAATAGCGTGGTAATGTATTTCCGGTTTTCAATGTATCATTAAGCATTGAAAAATTATCATTGAAAAAGAGCACTTGAATAGGAAGTGATTTCCCCGAATAATAGGCATAGACAAAACTCTTGTACATTTGTGCTATGCCATTCGATCCCGCAGGATATGATAATGTGGATCCTTTGTAATAATCACCGATTCTATTTTCTGCATTCTGATTATATGCCAAACCGATATCCAGCATATCACCATTATTACCTTTCATTGAAAGGATCATTGCATCATGTCTTCGGGCTTGTCTAAGCCAATCCAGATTTCCCAATAGTCTTTGATCATCATATTTGATTTCTTGTCTTCCAAATTTAATCGTGAGTGATTGATCCAAGATTGCCGAGTCGATGCGATATTGTGCCCATGCTTCATGAAGCATCAGACCATCATATTGTTCTTCGACTCTTGTCGCTATTGTGGACATATCCTGTCCCCAGACTCTTGTGTCTTGGAGTGACATGAAAAAAGTGAATGGTTCATTTTTATATTCCAATCCCATTCGCGCTCTTTGCATGATGAATTTGGCTGAATTATCCTGCTCGGAAAGTGGCATGAGATATCCATTTCGATATTCGGCTCTGGAGAGATATTGCATTGAAAAGGAGAGATCATTTCCAAATGCTGAGACTGAAATCAGGCATAATGCAATCAGAATATGGCTGAGCTTTTTCATGCTTCTTTTCCCAGTAAATCGAGAATCTCCGTGGCTTCTTGTTGAACATTGATATTCAGACCTTCGATTCTTTTGATCTCTCGACCTTGTTTGTCTAATACGATGATCACATTCTCATGAGAGAAATCACCATTTTCCAATTCTTTGAATGAAATATCAAAAAGCATGGATGACTTTCGTATGATATCATCTGTTGATGTCATGACCGTCCAATTCTTGCCGGCTTTTTTTTCATTGAGAAAAGCAGACATAGTTTGCGGATTATCTCTTTTGGGATCAAATGAAATCAGCACTACCTGAAATGGCTTATTGAGAGCGCTTTCCAGAGCTTGTATATTCTCCGCGATTTTTGGACAAGCATATTTGCATTGAGTGAAAATCATTGAGACAAATACATATTTTCCTTTCATGTCGGAAAGCGATTGTGCTTTACCAAGATGATTCGTGTAAGTCAAACCTGATATGTCATAAAAACTTCCCTGATCATCAGTACTCTTTTCTTTGGAATGAGTTGTCTCATTCTTGCAACAAGAATCCTCTTTTTTGCCTTCATGTTTATGTTCTTGTGAACATGATATTAGAACAAGAAGTGATAGCAAGATGGATGTGAAATATGATTTCATTGAGCAATCTCCATTTTTGGATGGCAAATGCGAAATCCCAAATTCTTTGTTGTTGTAGAAGCTTTGATGCTTGTCCGAAAAGCTATTCGTATGAATCGCGCATAATTGCTTGCATCATTGCTATTGAGTGAGGCACTGCCACAGACAAAATTCGATTCTTGATTGCCGCCACCTCGGGAGTCTCCATTGACCATAAGCTCATTGAAATCTTCGGTCCATTCCCAATGAGAACCAACCAAATCCCGAATTCCATCTGAACTTATGATGCCATGTTTGAAAATATCAGAATTACCATTGGCATACCATTTCAGAAGTACTTCATTGATTGAAATCTTCTTACCTGTTTGAATCGATATATGGTTCTTTGAGAGAGCGAATTCCCACTGAGCATTTGTTGGTAGCATGCCACCTTTCCAAGCGCAATATGCCTTTGCGGAATGCCAGCTGACATTAGTGATGGTTGCATGTTCCATGTGTGCAGGAAAAGTAGAGTCCGATGTCCAATGTTGCAGATAATTACGATCCGCGAGTAGTCTTGAAACTCTACTTTTCTTCCACTGTGGATTTTGTCGAATGAAATTCCTGAATTCACCATTCGTGACTGCATGATCACTCATGAGGAATGCATCAATTTTTATTTTGACATTCTTTTTCTTGCCAATGAATTCATACATCGTACCGCTTTTCACCTGCTTTAATGATGATTGACCAATCATGATTGACATGGAAAGTAGGAATAGTGCGATATGTGATATAACATTCATGATTATTTCCTAAGTGCTTTCACTTCATTTGCCAATACTTGATCACCCTTATTGCCCCATGAATTTCGAACATAGGTAAGAATATTGGCAATCTCTTCATCATTCAAAGTAAGCTTTGGCATGATAGAATTATAGGTTTGTCCATTCACTTTGATATTCCCTTCCAATCCATGCAAAAGAATATTGATGGCTCTCTTTTTATCGGCCATCAGATAATCAGATTTTGCAAGTGGAGGGAATGCCTGTGCCACACCTTCGCCTTTTGATTGATGACATGACATGCAATTTTGTGTATAGAGTCTTGCGCCTTCTTTCATAGAACCTGCCATATCCAAAACCGCTGAAGTTTTTACGGTTTTACTATGTTCTTGCATTGCTGCGCCTTCGAGCATATACACTTTCGTGAATTCATTGCCGGTAAAGATGTCTTTATTGAGATTGCCCTTTATTTCAATCTGAGCCAATGCACCTTTATTGAATGTTCTGAAGATGGAATGATCCACCAAATTCAATGTACTTGCAATCTCAGCAGTGAATTCTACGATTGCTGAACCACCGGCGGGTACCAATGTGGTTTGTACATTTTCATTGATTGTTTTAGTGCCACCTTCCACATACACTCTGTCAAAAATCTCTCCAATCACATGGAATGAGGATACAAGATTCGGACCTCCATTTCCGATGAAGAGACGAATTTTTTCACCCACTTTTG
>JALRFC010000012.1 GCA_023253875.1 Candidatus Kapaibacterium sp. | reverse complement strand
ATAGAATAGCAATTGCGTCGCATAATCATCCTGATACAATCATCCAATATTGTGCCGCCTGGTATTTGGGAATGAGTGTAGTGCCTCTCAATATGGGTGAGGATGATCAAAGAATATCATTTATCATCCGAGATTCAGGATCTAAACTATTGCTGTGCAGATCTGAATATGTGTTTCGTATTGCTCCGCTTGTTGATCCCAATCAGGTCTTGATACAAGAAATTGATACTGACAATGAAGGTCATCAATTATATGCACAAATCATTGATTCTTTTGAACCCATTGCATTTTCTCCAAAACATTGGATGCTTAATCATGAAGCCTTGATTGTCTATACAAGTGGCACAACCGGTATACCAAAAGCTGTTGTATTGGATCAACATAATCTCATGGTTGATGGTGAGTGTATTGCATCATGGAATCAAGTAAATGAACATTCAACAATGATGTGTGTATTGCCGATTCACCATGTTAATGGCATTGTTGTCACACATATCACTCCTTTAATGGTAGGTGCATCAATAGTATTGAATCGTAAGTTTTCAACAGAGAATTTCTTTCCAATTATTGAAAAAGAGCAGGTATCTGTTGTTTCGGTTGTTCCTACATTATTGTCTTATCTACATCATTACTATGCAGACAAAGATTATTCAAGACCACAATGTTTGTCTCATATCATCTGTGGTGCCGGTCCACTTACTTGTGAGCTTGTACAATCATTTGAAGAACGATTTTCCATTACGGTACTTCATGGATATGGTTTAAGCGAAACAACATGCTATTCATGTTTTTTACCACTTACTTTGACAGAATCACTTCATAAGGCAATGCTTCTATCGTATGGGTTTCCAAGTATTGGAACGCCATTGCCATGTAATGAAATGGCTATTCATGATTCAACAGGACATTCTCTACCTGAACTTGCTCGAGGAGAAATCGTCATACGTGGTTCAAATGTCATGCAAGAATATCTACATAATGAAAAAGCGAATGAAGAAACATTTACCTTTGGTTGGTTTCGTTCAGGAGATGAAGGTTTCTGGATGAAAGGACCGGATGATCAACCATACTTCTTTATTACAGGTAGATTAAAGGAATTGATTATTCGTGGCGGAGTGAATCTTGCACCATTGGAAATTGATGAAGTATTGAGTAAGGCACCGGGTGTAAAAGCCGGTATCTGTGTTGGATTCGAACATGATATCTATGGAGAAGAAGTAGGTGCATTGATCATACCAAATGATGAGTATCATGATCCCGAGCAGATTCTCTCCTTTTGTCGTGAACATCTCCCCTTTTCCAAGACCCCAAAATGCGTGATATGCACCGATGAATTACCAATAACCTCAACTGGTAAATATCAAAGGAATAAAGTGAAGCATCTTTTTGCAGACTTTCGATCAATACAGTTTACTGCTTGAACTGCTTTCTAAGACTATCTTGTTTTTTACCATGTTCCTTTCTTGCGGAATCAATGGTATGTTGAAAATACTGTAATCTTCGTTCTCTATGCTCTATTTTCTTCTTCAAGCGCTCGCAAGATTGAAGTCCAAAAGCAATGATGAATGCCATCGATAATGTCAAAACAATGCGTTTGTTCATTGATGCAACAATATGGTTGAAACGACAAAAATGGGTACTCTTTTTTTACTACCTTCCAATACCGGTGTTTTTTCACCTGATTGTTCAGCATAAATCAATGCAGTTTCTGCATCTACAATCTCTTCAGTCAATTTCCCTTCAATTGTCAATTCTTTATGTAGATTCAATGTATCCATTGTTAGCGTCGGTGATTCAAAGCTACAGCGGAGTTTTGCATTATTGTGTGCTATAATAAACCAACAACCTTCTGTTGTACATACATTATGAATCCTACCCTTGATTTGTACCGGAGTATTCATGAGTTTTTTGTCAAGTATTTGATTCACAGTCATAATTTCACCGGTATAGACAGGTTCTTTTCCTAGATATGTTTCTTCTTGTGAACATGAAATACTGACTATTGATAGGATAATGATCAAAAGATATCTCATTTAACTATTCCTTTATACAAAAATGCTATCCCAAATGTCAATTCATGATATGAAGTAGCTCGATACATTCCTGTAGAATTCATCAGTGCTAGAAACTCTTCTCGACATGGAAATGAAGCTGCTGTTCTAGGAAGATATTGATATGCTTCTTTATTGCCGGTCAATAGACCACCAATGAATGGAATGACATATCGAGAATACCATTCATAGACAGCACCCATAATACCTTTGGGTTGACCAAACTCGAGTATCATCACACTTCCGCCCGGTTTTACTACTCTTGCCATTTCTTGTAAGGCTATCGACGGATCATCAACATTCCGTATCCCGAATGAAATACTGGCAATATCAAAACTATGATCTGGGTATGGTAAATTCATGGCATCCGCAACTTCAAAGTCAACGTGTAGATGTTTTGCTTTGGATTTTGCAGGTCCTGTTTCCATCATTTCAGGACAAAAATCGGTACCAATAACTATCCCTGAATTGCCAACTGTTTTCTTGAATTCAAATGCTAAGTCACCTGTTCCGGTTGCACAATCCAAGATTTTCATTCCTGGTTTTGCACCTGAAACCTGAACTGTTTTTTTTCGCCAAATATGATGAATGCCAAGGGATAAGACAGAATTTGTGCGATCATAAGCCGGGGCTATTGATGCAAACATTTGTTGAACTTGTATGCTCATAGAGTATTAATCGAAGAATGACCAATTAAGTGATAATCTGATGATATTATCTTGTATAGGATACCCGGAGATATCCATCAATGTTGCTGATAATACATTCATAAATGATGCTCTGATTCGAGCATTTCCAAGAATAGCAGAAATATGCATATCCAAACCATTCCAAGAAATATCTTGCATGGATCCCATCATGGAATCATGTGCAAAGTTACTGATATACGGAACATATCGCATTGTCATAGGTTCTGAAATCATTCTTGCGGTACAACCAAATGTCACGGTACTTGCACCAAAGTAGAGCGAATACTCCGCATTGACTCTTGCTTGAAGTGTTGGAGTATAACGATATTCTTGATCTGTATTGACATATTGCATGGAAGCACGCAAAGCAAGCGGGCCTTGAGACCAATGGCTATTGATATGAACACCAAATGAAGTTGCACTTGATAGAGAAAGTGGTTTCATCCCTGAATATTTCGGAACTATACCACTTGTGTCATAGAGTATTCCGAAGAGTTGAGGAGACTCAATTCTTCTATGAAAAGGCTGAACACTGATTGCAAATGATGCATCCGTATAATCAATTGATACGAAGGATAATTGATGTTGCTCAGTTTGATTGACTGATAATAATGTCCTTTGTATGATAGAAGGAAGAACTGCAGTATGCGAGAAATCAAACTTCATGGAAAGAACCGTGGATATTTTCGATGTAAGAGATATTCCTGGATGAATAGTAGTTCCGGCTGAAGATTGACTATATCGTATTCCAAAACGAAGAGAATTATGAGTAACTATTTCATAGTTGCCATACGTATAAGCATGGAACAATACTTCATCATCTGTATAGCTTTCAAGGAATGAATATCTTCCATACATGATTCCTATTTCATTAATAAATGAGAGTCCATCGATAATATTCGGCATTTCATGTCTTGCCTGTATTCCATATCGTTGTGAAGGAGACAATTGTACAAGAGAACTATCTTTATAGAAATATGGATTCACTCCCCTTGTTTCGAGTTGTTCATCTTGATAGACAGCTTGTATGAATAGTTGATCGGTATTGAAGAACGGTGATCTAAAAGTAACATTAAATTGTAGTTGATGCGAAAATTGACGCTGAAAGTACTCATCAAAGAGCAAATTCGCAGTAATTGGATTTTGATATTCACCAATCACACCACCATTATGATATGCACCATGATTTGAAAAAAGCCATTGAAAGGAATAGTGCATATCATTTGTTGGAGCATATCTAATACCTAATCGAGTATTCCAAATATCACTTCCTGCATTTTGCAACATTCCACCAGATGATAGTCTTCTAAAGCTTCCATGTATATTAAGATTTGTATCTATATTTTGCGTAAGAAGACCTTCTGATCCGATCAAATCATAACCACCTTGTATATACCATAATCGTGAGAATGGTGTAGAAGTGGAATACATGTTTTCTTGCAAATACACATAAGGTCCGGCACATCCACCAAGTATGGTGGCATCAGATCCAACAAATACTTGAGCTTTGTGTATAGCTTCTGGATGTATCCCATACAAATTAGCTGTATTTCCAAAGTGAGAATTCATCTGTATTCCATTCAATGAAATAGCGAGATGTGATGCCATTGAATTGAACATACTTATAGATGAGTATAAGATAGGATCACCCAATTGCTGTAGCGTACTTCCCTTCACACTCCCGAGTAATTCACCTAAGCCCTGATAATTATGTTGATGAAACTCATATTTGCTTATAGAATTAAGAGTGTCTGCAATGGTTGGGGGTCGCATATGTTCATACATATGAAGGAAAGAAGAATCACTTTTATGAATTGTATCCTGAATATTCGCATATAATTGATGCGAGCTCAGGAATAACACAAGAAAAATGATAAATGCTTTCACAGAAATGCACTGATTGAAGGTAAACCGATAGGTTCTCTGGCGAGAAAACCTTCGCCATAATCACATTGTATCATAGAGCCAAAATATCGTGCTCTGGCATGAACGGCATCCATGAAATTTGGACCTGAAATATATGTATTTGGTCCTTCCACATTCTTCCCGGGGACATATACTTGACTCTCATAACATTCTACAGATCGAATCTTGGATGCAAATGTATGAGAGATATCTATGATAAAATCGGGTTCTTGATGATATGCTTGTATATAACAGAACATGGATATTGGTCTCCATGGGTCAGTTACACTTCCAAGATATGGTAATGACTTTTTATGTAATCCGGCAATGAAATATGCATTTCTCACTATTGCATGCATCCCTTCATGATCAGGATGTCGTTCAAATTTCGGTGGCAAAATGATCATTTTTGGTTTGATCAATCGAATATACGTGGCAACGATATCACAATATTCTCGACTGAGAAGAAGATTACCATCTTCAAAACCAAGATTAATTCTTTGTTGATTTCCAAGGATAGAGTCAGATTGTGCCGCTTCTCTTGCTCTTTGCTCAATATCTCCTCTAGAACCCATCTCACCTTTCGTTGCATCGATGAGTGTGACGGTATGTCCTTTGAGAGTGAGATCTTTGATAGTACCTCCACATCCCAATTCCGCATCATCTGGATGTGCAGAGAATACAAGTATGTCAGACTGTAAAATATCCATGATCACAATTTGGTGAAACGTGCGAGGACAAAACGAACAGCCACATATCCAACACCAACTATGAGAATAATTCCGGTACACACTGAGGTGAGTGTACCCAATGTTGCATTGCCGGTAGATTCAGCGATAAACAATGAAGCTTCTTGACTAATTACTATTGCTGAAATGGTGTATAAAAACACACTAATCGCAATCAAAAGCAAATAAATGATTGTCATGTCTGTAAATATTAATTGGTAGAAATCTGACTTGCGAATTTACTAAGATGTTCTTTAACATGATTCATATACCATTGAGGTGTAGAAGTAGCTCCTGTAATCCCGATTGATTGGGCATTGGAGAACCATTCTTCTTGAATCTCTGATATGTCTTCAATAAAATATGTTCGAGGATTAACTTCCCTGCAAACATCATACAGTACTTTTCCATTTGAGCTTGCTTTTCCAGCCACAAAAAGAATGCAATCATGGTCGGAAGCATATTTTTTCAACATGTCTTCTCTGCCGGAAACTTGACCACAAATGGTATCTTTTGCATGAAACTCAGTAGCGATACCTTCCATGGAATCTATGATCAAATCTTTGATTCTAGACTGCAATGCCTCTTTGATCAAGACAAAAGTTGGTCTATCCATGGTTGTTTGAGAGAACAATACTGTTTTTGTATCCAAATTAACATGTTCTAAGGCTTCTTCAACGGTCATGACGACAATACATTTATCATTGCAGACTCCTCTTACACCGAGTACTTCTGCATGGTCTTTTTTACCAAAAATCACTATCTGATAACCCTGATCATAAAATTTGCGCACTCGTTCTTGGAGTTTTGTTACAACAGGACAAGTAGCATCAATGATTTCTATACCTAATTCAAGGGCTTTTCTATAGGTTTCCGGTGGTTCACCATGAGCACGAATCAACACTTTAGGTTGCTTTCCCAATTGCTTGGCTTCTTCTGCAATGCGTGGGAAATCATGCACTGTAATTGTTTGCAAGCCCTTGTCTTCTAGTCTTTGTATTTCTTTCGGATTATGAATGATATGTCCCAAAACATAGACTTGTTCAAATTGATCCAAAGATTCTTCTGCGATGACGACTGTTCGAACAACACCCCAGCAAAATCCTGAATATCTGTCTATGGTGATTTCCATGTCCATTCCAGTTTATTGATTATTAAAAGTATGAACCAATTCAATGATCTTTGTTGCCTGATCTTCAATCGAAAGTTTGGAAGTATCAAGTAATACAGCATCATCTGCTTTTTTTAATGGATCTATTTCTCTCGAAGAGTCAAATGCATCACGCTGTTTAATTGTTTCCATCAGATCAGCTAAGCTTGGCAATGGCATTATTGACTGTATTTTCATTTCTTGCAATCGACGCATTGCTCTTTCTTGAATATCGGCAATCATGAATATTTTCACATCCGCATTTGGAAAAACGGCTGTTCCAATATCTCGACCATCCATGACAACACTCTGTGAATTGCCTATGTTCCTTTGCATTTCAACCATTTTCTCACGTACGGGTTTCAAAGAACTTATATAACTCACATTTTCGGTGACTTCTCTGCTTCTAATCTTGCCGGAGACATCAATACCATTCAAAAAGGTCTGTTGTTCATGTGTTTCTGGATGTATACCTAATGTAATGATAGGAAGATTGAGGATGAATTCCTGAATGGAAGGCTTTCCTTGTTCTAACCAATACAAAGTGACAGCTCTATACATTGCTCCCGTATCAACATAGATAAATCCAAGTTTCTTGGCTACCAATCTTGCTGTAGTTGATTTACCCGAACCTGCCGGCCCATCAATCGCAATAATCATATGTGCGAATTGTTCATTCACGATTCATTCTCTTAAGTGCTTTATTGTAATCATCAATGGTATCAATGCCAAATCCATCATATTGTAATTCAATACATGAATACGTGAACCCTTGCTCAAGCAGACGTAATTGTTCCAGTTTTTCTACTTGCTCAAGTCTACCGATTGGAGACTCTACAAATTTCTTCAAACTAGCTTCAGTATAAGAGTATATTCCAATATGCTTCATGTATTCATGATAGTGAACCCATTCATCAGATGGATAATCTCGGACACATGGAATTGGGGATCGAGAAAAATATAATGCTCTTTGATTGCTTCCGACTACAACTTTCACGCAAGAAGAAGCATGTAATTCTTCGCTTTCATATATTCTGGTCATGGCAGTCATGACATCACATGGAGTACTTTGATGTTCCTGGACGAGCTGAGCAATATGTTGACCATCTAAAAAGGGCTCATCTGCTTGGACATTGACAATATAATCTGCTTGTATTTTGCTAGAAATATATGCCTCATAGATTCTGTCCGTCCCTGAACCATGCTCTATATTAGTTTTGATCACTCGATCACAAAACACTGTGCAATGCTCATACATTTCAATTTCATCAACAGCAATAAGAATGTCTGAGAATACATTTGCTTTGACACAATTATGATACACATGTTCAATAATGGAAGATTCTCCCAATTGCATGAGTACTTTCTTCGGTAATCTTGTTGATTGCAGGCGCGCAGGAATTATGCAAATAGTTTTCATTGTATCAACCTGGAATCATAAATCGCTGTAATGATGAAAGAATATGCAATGATTGTTCTCTTGTTTCACAAGGGATATGTAATAATACCTTATGTTCTTGATTGATCAATGATCCGAATTCACCGGTTGCAACCGCATCTAAAATTCCTGGGAACATGGTATGATAGAAAGCAGAATTATTATCAGGTGGAAACTCTATAGCTAGAACATTATTCTTAAATAGTATCCTATTGAAACCAAAGGATAAAGCTATTACACGCAAACGTATTGCAAACATAAGGTTTTCTGCTATTTCGGGTAATTGACCATATCTATCAATGATTTCAGAAATGATATTCAACAATTCGGTTTCGCTTCGAACATTATATAATCTTCGATAATATTCAAATCGTTCACCATCATGGGAAATATAGCCGGAAGGTAATAATGCATCACTTGAAATATCAATTGCAATGTCCAAATTGACTTTTTTGACTTTCCGGTCTGCGACATAATCCTTGAAGAGATCTGTAAATTCTTCTTCTTTCAATTCAGACACAGCTTCTTCAAGAATTGTTTGATACAATTCTAAGCCCATATCTGCAATGAATCCGCTTTGTTCAGCACCAAGTAAATTTCCTGCTCCTCGGATTTCAAGATCACGCATCGCCAAATGAAATCCACTTCCAAGTTCGGTGAACTCTTCCAAAGCTTGGAGTCTTCTCACTGCTTGGGGCGTGATTGTTTGTATAGGTGGAATGATCAAATGACAATAAGCTTGTGTATTTGATCGACCAACTCTACCACGTAATTGATACAATTCAGCAAGACCAAAATTATCTGCATTATTAATAATGATGGTATTTGCATTTGGAATATCGAGTCCGGACTCCACTATTTTTGTAGACAATAAACAATCTATCTTTTTCTCTAAAAATGCTTCCATAACCTTTTCAAGTTGTTCGGAATCCATTTGTCCATGTGCTTTTGCACATCGTATGGATGGAAATATAGAGAGGAGTTTTTGATGTATCTTATCCAAATCCTTGATATTGTCATTCACTACATAAATTTGTCCACCTCTTCCGATTTCTCTTGCAATGGATTCATGCAAAAGCGTATCATCCCATTCATGAATCACAGTATGAACAGGCAGTCTATTTCTCGGAGGAGTTTCAATCACACTTAGGTCTCTTGCTCCCATGAGTGAAAAATTGAGTGTTCGTGGTATTGGTGTAGCTGTCAATGTCAATGTATCAACAGAAACTCTAAGATTTCTCAATTTTTCCTTAGCACTTACACCAAAGCGTTGTTCTTCATCAATGATAAGTAGACCTAAATCTCTGAATTGAATGTCTTTACTCAGTATTCTATGCGTACCGATAAGAATATCGATTTTTCCCGCAGCGATATCATCCACTATTTGCTTTTGATCTGATTGTTGTCTAAATCGACTAATGACCTCTACTGATACCGGATAATGTCGCAAACGATCAGAAAAAGTATGGAAATGCTGATGAGCAAGGATTGTGGTCGGAACAAGTACAGCCACTTGTTTACCTGCTTGTACAGCTTTGAATGCCGCTCTTATGGCAACTTCTGTCTTTCCGAATCCAACATCTCCGCACACCAATCTATCCATTGGAAGTGTGCTTTCCATATCTCTCTTGACATCTTCGGTTGCTTTGGCTTGATCAATCGTGTCTTCATACATGAATGATGCTTCAAATTCTTTTTGCCAATGTGTATCGATGGGAAATTGAAATCCGGGTTCAGATTTACGCATTGCATATAATTTGATAAGCTCACGAGCAATATCCTTGATGCGTTTCTTGGTTTTTTGCTTTTTCTTCTCCCATTCACTCGAACCCAATCTACTCAATGTGGGTTTGGATGCCTCTTGTGCTGAATACTTTTGAATCTTATGAATATTATTAAGATGTACAAAAAGGACATCACCACCATGATAAAGCAGTCGAACACATTCTTGTTGTTGCTGATTAATATGAATGGTGACCAAACCATCATATTGACCAATACCTTTATCTACATGAACAACATAATCCCCAATATGCATCTGTTGCAAATCTTTGAGAGAAATACCGGCAAATCGCTTTACATGTCCTGATTTTTGAAAATGTTTTCTTTCAAATAATTGATGCTCAGTGATAACTGCAATCTTTAATGCAGAACAAGTGAAACCGGTGGACAAAGTGGAATCAATCCACTTGATCTTTCGTAAGATTTCTTCTTCTGCTATCTGTTCAGGTATATACCCATCAACAACTTCATCTTGCTCAAGTGAAAGCATGAATAGGTCTTTGAATCGCTGAATATGTGCTTGTCCATCTGCGCACAGAAATACCGTATATCCATCGATAATAGATGAAATCACAGATTTAGCACACATTTGAACGGATGCTGAATAATTAGGTTGTTCATTCGATCTTAATTCCGGGTACACATTCCGCGATTCTGAAAATATAATTCTTCTGAATTGTTGAATAATTGTTTCATGCTTATCATGCATGGAGTTCAGAGCAGTATCATCTTCAAAAACAAGTAAAACTGAATCTTGGTTAATATGATCAAATAGATTTGAAGTAAACTGTTCGTCTTTCTCATGATACAATACTCCTATGAAATCATAGGATTCCAGCTCTTTGATACTTCTTTGAGATTGCGGTTCATATTCTCTGAGTGATTCAATCTCATCGCCCCAAAACTCAATTCGAATAGGCACATCATGTCCCAAAGGAAATATGTCAACTATACCTCCTCTTATGGATATTTCACCTTGTTGAGATACATAATCCTTCCGTTCAAATCCTTGAAACATCAAAGAATTCGTGAATTGCTTGAATGGAATTGTAGCACCTCTTTTGATTGAAATGCTATGTTGTTCCAGTGCTTTAGGTGCTGGGTATTGTAGTTCCAATAAATGCATTGGAAGAATCAATATTCCTTTCTCACTTTTATTGAAAGCTAGCAAAGTGTCGACTGTTCTTAATACTTCCGGATCTATGTCTTCATGTAGTAAATGAAGATGATGTTCAGGTAGGGCTAGTAAATGAAGGATTTCTTCATCTAGCATAGACGATAAATCAAAATACACTTCTGAAGCTTTTTCGGCAGAAGAGGTTAAATAGATGATTTTATCTTGAATTTGACCTCGTAATAAAGACATGAGTACATGTTTATATGCAGAACTCGTGTCTGAAATATAAAGAGGTGTACGATTTTCAATCCCCTTAGCATCTGCAATCAATTGTTGGATGGTGTTTTTCTTAGAAAGATGTTGTAATAGAGGATGTTTTTTCATGCTATACAATACATATACCCCCACCATTGATCATGGAGGGGGTATTACTCAGTTATTAGTATTTATTTTTTGAATTCTGACATGAATGTTTCAATTGCATTCGTTATTCCTGATACAAAACCTGCCGCTTGCATAACAGGCTTTTCGATCTTCGCTTGCAATTTTGCTTCCAAATCATTGACTCTATCTGCTATTTGCTTGATTGAGTCGAGAGCTCCCTCTACAGTTGTCATCTGTTTTTGCAGTGATTTCATTGTAGTGGATGTATCTTGCAAAGTTGTTTCCAATTGAGTGAACACAGGTTGTGAATCAGCTTCAATTTTTTGTACTGTTTGAGCAAGATTTCCAACATATTTCATAAGCTCTTGCAGAGCAGTTTGAGCTTTCAACATAAACATCACGCAGACAATTGCTAGGATGGTTATACTCAATAATGCACACACAATGAGGATATTTGTGATTTGCTCCATGATCTTCAACCATTGGATCGTGATTGTACATTACTCATTTCTTGCTTGAATGCCTCTACTCCGGCAGATGCGGCATCTTTGAACTTATTGAGTCCATCCGCCACACTTCCTGATGCAGTATGGGCTTTACTTTTAGCATCGCGAAGCATTTGTTCAGCATTCTGCAATAAGTCATCAGCCTTTTCTCGAGCATTACGAACGACAGCATCGGCCTGTAATTTGCCATCATTGGGAATATGTGTCGCATTATTGTCTTGTCCTCCAAACAGATTTTGACCTTTTTCAAGTAAATCTTTTGAACGATAAGATAATTCATCACGTAATTCTCTACCGGGTTTTGGAGCAAACAATAATGCTGTTATCGCTCCTACTGCGCCACCAACCAATGCACCAAGGAGAAATCCCTTTGCATAGGAATTGACTACTTCACTGTCTTCTTTCATAACTCCTCTCCGTAAATATTACCATTGTTCCGGTAAAGTGATAGACATGCCTTTTGCTTTAAGTATCATATCACAACATTCTCTTACAGCTCCATGGCCACCCGAAAAAGCACTTACATACTGTACATGCTCTTTCACAATGTCATGGGCATCTGCTGGAGACATAGAAAATCCTACATATTGTAAACAAGCAAGATCATTGACATCATCTCCGATATATGCGATTTGATGTGGACTCAGAGATAATTGCCCGCACAATAACGATAATGAGGACAATTTGTTGCGAGAACCTTGAATGACAATATCTATCTTGAGTGTTTTGGCTCTTTGCTTAACAATCTCAGTTTCTTCACTCGTAATGATTGCTGTTTTCATGCCTGCCTTATGTGCAAGTACAATTCCCATGCCATCTCGAACATCAAATCGCTTCAATGCAATGCCATCATCGGAATAATACATACCGCCATCAGTCATTGTTCCATCAACATCAAAAACAATTAATTCAATTTGACGGAGATTTTCCATGATAGAAGTCATAAGCCGAAAGAAATTCAATAAATTGCAATCAATTATGGCTAAAATTACGCAATAACAATGAAGAATACCACAGCTTATACAATCTTGGCGCTCGCCATATCATTATTCTTGGTGAATGGATGTACAAAAGATCAAAAAGATCAAGAACATTCATCATCTGAATCTCCAAAAGAGTATGAAGGACTGCTCATTTCACCCGATTCGGTGCTGAAACATATAGAAGATCAATTGGCATTTGGTCCGAGAAATCCAAGTTCAATCGGACATTCGGAAACTATGAAGTATCTCCTAGCATACTTATCAACAAAAGCTGATACTGCCTTTTTACAGCCCTTTTCTGCAACGGTATATGGAAAAACCCATGAAATGGCCAATATCATTGCTTCTTTTTCTCCGGAAAAGAAAGATAGAGTTCTTCTTTGCGCTCATTGGGATACAAGACCATTTGCTGATGAAGATAAAGATGAATTATTACGATCAAAGCCAATTTTGGGGGCAAATGACGGTGCAAGCGGAGTTGCTGTACTGATGGAAATTGCAAATATCTTATCCAAGCAAAAACCGGAACTTGGTATTGACATCATACTCCTTGACGGAGAAGATTTGGGACTATCCGGAGATCTTGAAGGATTTTTTCAAGGATCAAAATATCTGGCAGTGAATTATCCCATACAAAAACCACGATATGGTATTTTGCTGGATTTGGTTGGTGATTCACAAGCAGAATTTCGATATGAACCTGTTTCAAAACAAGCACATTCAGTATTGGTAGATGCAGTATGGACTATCGCAAAAAAGAGAAATTCACCTTACTTCATACATGAAAATGGAAATTCAGTGAGTGATGACCATGTAATTTTGAATCAACATGGCATTAGAACAATCAATATCATCGATGTAAATCTCGTTGGAAATATCGATCCGAATCCTAGAAGACAATATTGGCATACATCAGGTGATACAATGGTCAATATTTCTTCGCAAACACTTGCCGATATCGGTAATGTTCTCTTGGAATTCCTTTTTACAACCTCCCAAGATGTATTTTAATATGAAATCTGAATTTATATCCATTTCTCTTTCAGTGCCTGAAGAAAGTCAAGACTTGTTGATTGGACTATTAGCAAATATGGATTTTTCAGGAATAGAGCAATCTCAAGATATCATGACAATCTTGTTTAACACTGTTGATTATCATGAAGAGTTAGATAGATTCATTATTGAAATTGCTAAACAATATGACATCGAATGTGGTATCATCACGAAAGAGATCATCCAGGATCAGAATTGGAATAAAGAATGGGAAGAATCTCTGGAACCTGTTATAGTTAATGAGACAATTGCAATCACCCCGGAATGGAAAAGAAGTCAGATTAATCATCCAATAACCATTATCATTAATCCGCAGATGGCATTTGGAACAGGTTATCATCCAACTACTCGTATGGTATGTAAGGAATTACAAGAGTGGGTATTACCAAATTCACATTGGATTGATGCTGGTTGTGGCTCTGGTGTACTCGGTATTCTCGCTTCAAAATTAGGGGCGCAAGATGTGTATGCATTCGACAATGATGAATGGAGTGTTCAGAATGCAAAAGATAATGCTTGTTTGAATGCGGTTGAACATATGAAGGTTGAACAGGCTGATATTTTCACATTAGATATTCCATCGGTACATGGAATTGCAGCAAATATGTATCGCAATATCATTCTTCCCAATCTCAAAAAATTTCATGAAGCATTGATTGCTGAGCATGGAATATTGATACTTTCCGGCATCCTAGCAATTGATGCAGATGAAATTATACAATCTGCTCAAAAACATGGATTTACGCATATCAAGACATTGCAAGAAATGGATTGGGTTGCAATTACATTGAGTGCAGTCTGATGCGATATGTTGCCGGTATAGACATAGGCACAAATACACTCCTCTTATTGATTGCTGTAAAGGATCAATATGGCAATATGCATGTGATACGAGATGAACATCGCATTGCAAGGCTGGGTGAAGGACTTAATCTTACGGGAACAATCTCGGAACAAGCAATCCAAAGAGCATGTATCATACTCCAAGAATATGCTGAAATCCTATCTCAGTATGAAGCTATTACCGTAAAAGCAATCGCAACGAGTGCCATGAGAGATGCTCATAATGCATCGGAAGTTCGAATGATTCTTGAAAGTGTATTACGATATCCCATTCAGATCATAACTGGTATTGAAGAAGCTGCTTTGACATTTTTGGGCAGCAAAGAACACTTCAATAAGCCTGTCATTATAGATATCGGTGGGGGTAGTACGGAAATCATTCAATTGATTGATGGTAATGAACATTGCATGAGTATTGATATCGGTGCTGTTAGACTTACTGATACATTCATTCATCAATTACCAATGCAAGAGGAAGAAGTTGGCACTTTGAAGTTGCATATTGCTTCTATGATTAATGATATTCATCTCCCACAAGATGCAACAATCATAGCAACGGCAGGGACACCTACAACATTGGCTGCTATTGATTTACAGATTGATGATCTTTCTTCCCCATTGATACATGGACATAGATTGGATAGTAATACTATAACATCACTCAGTAGACAATTATGCTTTTCCTCATTGGAAGAAATATTGCGCATTCCGGGTGTACATCCACAAAGGGCTGATATTTTACCTGTCGGAACACTCATTCTTTCAATGATAGTAGAGAAGATTCACGCTCAATCTTGTATAGTCAGTGCAAAAGGATTACGATATGGAATAGTCCAATCAATCATGTAATACCATCTTTTCTTTTGATGAATAATCCCTCTCCCTGAGCTGTCATATTCCCTTCTGTATCATAGATTTCAGCAGTCAACCTAAACTTTCGACCTTGTTCATATTCAAGTCTCCCACATATATGTAATTCAGTCTCAACCAATGTGGGTCTTTTATATCTGACATTGAGTTGAGCCGTTGGGGCTTTCACATTCATACCGGACAATACCTTCCCCATTGTTTCATCCAATAAGAGACTTACCATACCGCCATGCATAATATTCATTGAACCCATGAGATGTCTTGGTGGGGTATACCATGAATCTACAGAATGTGTGATTGGATCATACACAAATGTCAGGTGTAAACCATGACTATTTCCTTCTCCGCAACCAAAGCACATATTTTCGGTTCTAGGATGGAGAAACAAATACTGAGTGTGTTCGAGTGGCTCAATCACTCTTGAACAACCATCTTTTTCAAATGTATAATATGGTCCCCACTTCTGAATATTATCTCTGAGTTCTATAAGTAATCTAGATGAAATACGTGCCCAATTCCCCTTTGGAGCTCGATGATATAGATTTCCATCAGCTGAAAATCGTAAATCATTCAAAGAGAATGGAAAAGAAATGTTTGTATTCATGTATAGTCTATCGCCACTGAGATATTTCCATACAATTGGTGTATCCTCATAATGAAGGAATATTTCTTCATTTCCTATTCTCGCGCAAAAAGTTGGTTCATCTGAAGGTCCCATACGTGTATAGTCCATATTTTTGTAGATCAATGCAATCAATGATTCATCATCAATGATGATTCCTTCATGACTTATGATGCCTTGACTATTGATATGATAATGATACTGAGCCATAATTTACACGGTTATACTGAATGATAGCAGTTTCTCAATGCACGATGCAATTTAATGGAATTCCACTGTTTGATGGAATCACTTTTACGGTTGGTGATCAAGACAAGATTGGTCTGGTTGGAAAAAATGGGGCAGGAAAATCCACTTTACTTAATGTATTATATGGTGATATCAAACCTGAATCAGGTAATATCACCACTTCAAAACATCATACCATTGGATTCCTGAAACAACAATTACATGCAAATTATACAGATTCTGTCAAGGAAGAATGTAAAGTTGCATTTGAATCAGTTTTGGCAATTGAAGATGAATTAGTTGAGATTCAGCATGCAATTGAACATCATGAAGATTATTCAGATCCCGGTTATCATGCTTTGTGTGAACGAATGGCTGATTTATATGCCAGACATGAAATTCTTGGTGGAAATGCAATTGAAGCAACTATTGAAAAAATCCTATTAGGGCTTGGCTTCACGCATGAGACAATGAATAAACCTGCACGTGATTTGTCTGGCGGTTGGCAAATGCGTTTGGAGCTAGCAAAGTTATTATTAAGAAAACCACATACATTATTACTTGATGAACCGACAAATCATTTGGACATAGATTCCATTCGTTGGCTTGAAGCATATCTGGCTCAATATGATGGTGCAGTCATTCTTGTATCACATGACAGAGTATTTTTGGACACCATAACAAAAAGAACTATTGAGATTAGAAATGGTGGAATAGAGGATTATCCATGCTCATATTCAAAATATGTCATTGAAAGACTTGAACGAGAAGAACATCGCAAAAAGGCCTATATGGCTCAACAAAAAGAAATAGCAAAAACGCAAGAATTCATTGATAGATTTCGATCTAAGGCAAATCTTGCATCTAGGGTACAATCTAGAGTTAAACAATTGGAAGCCAAAGAACGCATTACGTATGATGATTCCACCGAAAAGACGATTTCATTTTCTTTTCCACCCGCTCCGAGAGCACCAAGAGTCTTGTTCCATTCTGAAGATTTAACGAAAAAATATGATCAGAAGACAATTCTGAATCATATCTCATTTGACATTGAACGAAGTATGCGTTGTGCATTTGTAGGAAAAAATGGAGAAGGAAAAAGTACACTGTCAAGAATTTTAGCCGGAATTGAATCATATGAAGGAACCCTCACAGTAGGAGAAGGACTGAAAATCGGATATTTTGCTCAGCAACATGCAGATTCACTAGATCCAACTAAAACTGTGTTTGAAACACTTGAACAAGTGGCAGTGGGTGAAATCAGAACAAGAATCAGATCAATTCTTGGTGCATTTCTCTTCAGTGGAGATTCAGTAGATAAAAAAGTGCGTGTATTGTCAGGTGGCGAAAGAGCTAGATTGGCATTAGCTATGCTCTTATTGACAGAGTCTCATGTATTGATTCTAGATGAACCGACAAATCACCTGGACATGTCTGCAAAGGATATATTGAAAGCCGCACTTAATAAGTATAATGGTGCATTGATCATTGTTTCTCATGATCGAGATTTCCTTTCCGGCCTTATTGATAATATCTATCATTTTTCGCAAGGTAGTATCAAACATTATCCATTGCAATTGGAAGAGTTCTTGGAAAAGTTTGCAATCAATTCATTGGATGAAGCTCAAGCAAAAGTTGAAGTAATTCCTCAGGTTAAAATTGATAATCAATCACAGTACAGTAGAGAAGAAAAGAAAAATCTCGAAAGAGAAGAAAAGAAGAAGATTCGGAGAATTCAGGAAATTGAGGCACAAATAGCAATATATGAGAAAGAGATTGCTACAATAGATGAACAATTATCTCATGAGTCAACATATTCAAATCCTGAAGCAATGAAAAACCTCAGTCAGTCAAGAGATGGAGTTCAAAAGAGTGTAGATACATTATTTCTAGAATGGGAAACTTTACTTTCCACAGGTTGATGAAGGACAATATGAGGATATTACACACTTTGAACATTGCGGTCTTCTTGCAATACACACTGCCCTACCATGTTCAATGATTCTATGCGTAAATACTGTCCATTCTTCCTGTGGAATCAATGGTATGAGTTCTTGTTCGATATTGATTGCATCTTTCGTTGAAACAAATTTCAATGCATTCATGATTCTAGTTACATGCGTATCAACAGTTATACCTGCATTGATTCCAAAGGCATTTCCTAATAGGACATTTGCAGTTTTTCTTCCCACTCCTGGTAATGTAATCAATTCATTGATGTCAAGTGGTAATTCACCGTGATAAATATTCATGATTCTCTTTGAACAAGCAATGATATTCTTTGCTTTAGCTTTGAAAAATCCAGTGGAATGTATGATTGTTTCGATGTCTTCTATTTCAGCAGAAGCTAATGTACTCGCATCTGGATATGCAGTAAAGAGAATGGGGGTGACCATATTTACACGTGCATCAGTACATTGTGCAGATAGAATTGTTGCAATCAATAATTGAAAGGGCGTAGAATAATGCAGTGCACATTCTGCATGTGGATATTCTTGTTGTAGGAGGGTCAATACTGAGTGCATGCGCTCTTTTTTTTTGACTTTCGATTCTCGCATTATTCTACCTTTTTGATATTGCACAAAGAATCAGGAATATCCCTGTGATAGACATAACTTGGATAATCAGTTTTTGCAACAGACATTCCTGCTAATTC
>JALRFC010000129.1 GCA_023253875.1 Candidatus Kapaibacterium sp. | reverse complement strand
GAATTGGTTTTGCGATGGAGCCGATCATTGATAGCATGCAAGCATGGACTGTATCCGTGCAATTGAATCATCCGAATGACAATGCAGAGAATTATGCAATCGGTACAGAATATGTTCGGACATTCTCAGAAGCATTTCCCGCGAAAGCAATCATCAGAGGTGGATATATTATAGGGCTGGAACAGGGACAATTTTCGGGGGGAGCAGGTATTCATTTTCCAATCAATGGAAATGAATATGTACTGCAAATGGATTATTCATATACAGATTTTGCGATGCTTGGGGGCATACATCGATTCACCGTAGGGATGAACTTCTAAGAATTTCTGCCAGTAATGTTTACACTGTTAAGTGTGTAATTGACTACACATACTGACAAATACATCACACATGTGTCAATGAGAACTGCACACATATTTTTCATGCTCCAAAAATTGTCCATACCCTGATAATGGCTTTCAGAGCGGTATTCGAGGAATTGATATAACTTCGTAAAAAGTTTGGCACGAGAATTACATAATAGATAATAGAGTACATTGAAAAGAATCAATCAAACAACATACACTTAGGGAAGCATAGGTGATGAAGGGGTAGAACAGTCAAATGGGGACTATGCATATTCAGAATATTTCATCAATGGATGAAGGGGAATCCGCGGGGATTGATGAAAAATTCATTCACAATTGTGTCGGCGTAATTCAGGGGTACGGCGGGGCTAGCATCGGGGGTGTATATGATGGCAACAGGGTGTTGTGGTCATTATATACATGATGTATGTTTCTCCGTATCCTGTGCCGAAATAACCTAATCAGGAAACGAAATATAGATTGATTCAATGCAAATAAAGAAGTTTTTTATCTTTTTATTTGTTTTTCTCAATAATACTCATTATATTGCGCATACTTTATTTCTTAAAGTATCAAACAAACATAATCATCAAGAGAGTTTGAGGGATGCAACCCTATGAAAACTCACCAACTGATTCAATTCGGTGGTAAAGTTGCAATCGATGAAGTTACAAGCCGAAATCCCTTCATTGACTGCACACAAAACCACGCTATGCATTAACTTGATACGATTCGTATCAACAGATGACACGATGCTTTTAATGAGCATATACAAAATAATTACAAAGTAACATTACATCAAGAAGAGTGATGAAATCATTCATCACCGCCAACCGCGGCCTATGGCAAACGGTGGATCTTCTCAAAGGAGGATGTGGTATGATCAACACGATTATGCAAGAGTATATGAAGTCCCAAATGCAGAAGCATAAAATCCAGAGGGGACAAATTCCGGCGCTTCTTGGATACAAGAACACAGCGAAGGCATTACGCAGATTTGATGCACTATTGGCGGGGAATCTGGAAGACAAGGACTTTATTGAATGCATTCGAAGATCCTCATATTTTTCGGGATCGGGGTTCGAGAAAGCAATAGAAGCAGTGGCACATAAACACATCATTGACAGACAAGAATATCAATTGTCGAGAGAGTTAAAGTTCCGGAAGCAGTTCAGACCACATGGATGGATTGAAACGGAACTCAAAGGAGGAATCGAACCACGCGGGATGATTCGCATGGCGATACCAAGTAAAAAATTCATCCATGTACCAGATGAAGTAATGAGAGAATATTCAAAAGGGAAATTGGGAATCATCAAAAAATATTTTGATGCATTATGCAATGACCTCAGCAGTAAGATTTATCAATCAATGATGTTCGGAAAACCTGTTCGCATACTGTTTAGAGATAGATTCGATCATTGTCATATTTATGACTTAGAACAAAGAAGATTTATTGGGAAAAAATCCCTTGATTGGAAAAAAGACGAAATCAAATGTTTGTATTATTAAAGGATAAGTACATGAGTTATCTATGGACAAGTGAATATGTGTCACCGGGACATCCCGATAAAGTGGCAGATCAAATTTCGGATACACTATTGGATGTATACTTGAGAGTTGATCCAAGAGCAAAAGTAGCAGCTGAGACAATGGTAAAAGGCAATACGGTATATCTCTGTGGTGAGATCACATCAGCGGTGGCAATATCACAATCTGACTTGGAAAAAGATATTCGTAAAACGATTGCAGAAATAGGATATAATCGAGAGGAATATGGTTTCAATGCTGAAACATGCAAAATAGTTTTTGATATCAGCGAGCAATCACGAGAGATCAATCAAAGTGTTGAATTAGGCGATGAAAGAATAGGCGCAGGTGATCAAGGATTCGTGTTCGGTTATGCTACAAAAGAAACACCGACATTCATGCCACCGGCAATCTACTTGGCAAAGCAAATCATCAATCATACATATGGTGGAATTCAGACGGTGTTTGGTGGTGAGGACATGATCAGACCGGATATGAAATCACAAGTCACACTGCGATATGATGAACATGGCGTGCAGGAAATAGATACGGTATTACTTTCATGTTGTCATAGCGAGAAGATGAATGTACAAGATCTCACGGAATATGTTCAGCGACATGTTATTAACAAAGTGAAAGAAGAAAATCCTGAACATATTCAGCGATGGTTCACAGAAAACACGAAATACTTAATCAATCCTGCAGGCACATGGAATATCGGAGGTCCGGTAACAGACTGTGGACTCACGGGGCGCAAAATTGTCATCGACCAATATGGAGCCGACTGTCCCATAGGAGGTGGTGCATTTAGCGGAAAAGATTCAAGCAAGGTAGATCGCTCGGCGGCATATTTATGTAGATTTTTGGCATTGCATACATTGAACAAGAATGTAGAATCCAAGAGAATCATGGTACAGTTGGCTTATGCAATCGGAGTGGAACATCCTGTATCATATAGAATTGTAGATCAGGACACGAAGCGAGAATATGGTTTGGGAGATTTTAGTTTGAAGGATTTGACTCCACGGGCAATACAGGAACGATTTGGACTACTGAAACCGATTTATCTTGAGACAGCCAGAAAAGGGCATTTCGGTAATAAGGCATATACGAACAATGGAATTGAATTTTATGCATGGGACTACAATGATCATTTTTATTAACAATACTTAGGAGACCTTTATCATGAAAGAAAACATCTTTGAAACAATCGCACTCGTAGTTGTAACAAACAATGCACATCTCTTCATCAATCGCGGTCCTGAACAACAGGAAGTGAGCATTGAGACAGTGAATAGAATATTCAGACAAATGTATTGTCTAACATTGCAGCTCAACACATTTCTCGAGAGAGAAGTAGAAAATAATGCCATTGCCATCAATGAAGATGTTTTCAACATATTCATGAATAATAGAGAACGCTTACACCTATCGTTTGTAGAATCAGTACAGTCTGAAAATCAAACAAAACATGTCAGTGCAGTCATTGCAGAACTCTGCATTAGAGATGTATATTCCACATTCATGCAAGAAATGCGCTTTGTTCAATCACTGGAAGTCATTGCTCAAGTATTCGTTTTACTAAACACATCATTATGTATTGCAGAAGAAGAGTTTGCATTGGCAGAAGATGAATATGAAGAATGTCAACATATGTATAGCCATGTCATAAGAAAGCATGCTACCATTGCTGAAGTCATTGAAATCAGAGACAATACTTTTCACACTACAACATATGGGGGAAATGCCATGAATGCCAAGATTAAAGTCATAGATGCAATCATTAATCATGTACCTGAAGAAAATCTGCAAGAGTCCATCAAACATGTACAAAGAACAGCATTGTACATTGCTCTTCATTCAGAAGAAGTAAGCGTTCTTCGTCCACTCAGTACAAGTGAATTCGCAATTCCATTTGGGATTGGCATCACACATATTAATCACAGAGAAACAATCCACTCAATATGCGAATATGTCATCGCAAATGAAGTATTGCATGAAGATGCTGAGCGAGAAATTGTCAGACCGGTTCTTTTCTTGTTATGTAGAGAAGAAGAATTGCCCGAGCTTGAATATCCTGTTGAATTCACTCAAGTGATGTATGATATATTTCAAATGTTAAGAATATCATGTATCATCACAGACAGAACAGAGCTGCTTGAAGCATTGAAGAATGTCTTCAGCTCAGAAGAACATGTAGAGTATCAAGAGCTTATACAATATATCAATGCAACCTCAGAAGAATACACTGAAGATGTGTATTGATTTAATCCCATGTAGATAAAGTATCCGCTATGTATCATTGTAAGTACATAGCGGTTTTTTATTTCTAAGTATCATCGATTGTCCCATTGATAACTCTTTTTATACCTTGTTTCAAGTGTTGGGTATTGAAGTTAATGAGCAGTCCTAGTTTATAATTACCCAATCTGAGATAAGTCAATGTCTGTGCTATATGAAGTCCATGAAGATACTCTACACTTTTGATTTCTATTACAAGTGAATGTTCTATCAAGAGATCGATTCTATAGCCACATTCGAGATATACATCCTCATAAAGTAAAGGAATTCTCTTTTCCTTCTCTACAAATAGTCCCTCTCTGGATATAAGGAAATAGAGACATTCCTGATATGTTCTTTCTAATAGACCGGGTCCCAAGTCCGTATGTACTTTTAATGCCAATCCAATAATCAAAGTAGCCAATTCATTTTCATTTGGTTTGTATTTCATCATTTACCCCATTTTGTATTTGAAGCAAACTATGAAAGTAATACATACGGAAAGTACAAATGGGGTTAGCTAGGAGGAATTTCAGTGCATGTAGAATAAAGGTCCTTGAGGCAGCCTGAGAGCTAACTACGCAGACGCGGTTAAGTCTCGGAGGTCACGGAGGAAGTCTCAGTGGACACGGAGGAAGTCTCGGAGGACGCGGAGGAAGGCTCAGAGGTCACGGTGGAAGACGCTGAGGTCACGGTTAAGACTCAGAGGACACGGAGGAAGACGCTGAGGTTGCGGTTAAGTCTCGGAGGTCTCAGAGGAAGACGCTGAGATCGCGGATGAAGTCTCGTAGGACGCGGATGAAGTCTCGTAGGTCACGGAGAAGGTCGACATATCACAAAGATTTCGGAAACGTTTTTGTCAAAGATATGTGTGAAAATATCGGCACACACTGACAGATAAATGATACACTGTTGACATGATTGTTTTTCTAACACATATAATCACGACTACCCTAGAAGGCGCATAGATACTGATATGTAGAGGATATTATTTTGTGATTATAAAGTTTGGCACGGGAATTACATATAGTATATCGTAGTACATTGAAACTGACAGAAATTGATATACATCTTAGGGAAGCATAGGTGATGCAGGGGTGTAAAAGCATCATGGGGACTATGCATGTTTTGGGGAAGTTCACCATTTGGATTTTAGGGGAATCCATGGGGAATGGTGAACTTCTTCATTCACAATTGTGTCGGCGTGATTCAGGGGTACGGTGTTAGGAAATATCGGGGGTGTATATGATGACAACAGGGTGTTGGAGTCATTGTATACATGATATGCACTTCGCCGTATCCTGTGCCGAGAATGAATTAAATCAGGGAGTGTTAAGTTGAGACATTGTTTTTTACTGTTTTTTTGGAAGGAATAGATGAAGGCGCATGTAAACACACTTTTGATTGCTTTGGCGATCATTGTATCGACAGTAACATTATCTAATGCAATCATTAAAAGATATAGCATAGATAATGGTATTTCTGTGACCGGTTTGGGTAGTAGGGATTTTGTTTCAGACTTAATTATTTGGCAATCTTCCGTTTCAGCTCGTGCTTCCAATTTGAAAGAAGCATATGCATTGATTGAAAACAGAAAACAGAGTGTCAAAGAGTATCTTGTGAAGAAAGGTGTGAAATCCAATGAATTGGAGATATCTTCCATTGACATTGAAAAAGAGTTCCAAACGATGTATGAATCAAATGGGACATCATATTCTCAGTTTGTTGGAT
>JALRFC010000128.1 GCA_023253875.1 Candidatus Kapaibacterium sp. | reverse complement strand
CGTGCTGCTTTTAATTTAGCATCATACAAATTACCAGTAAAAACAAAATTTATTATTAGAAACGATTAATAGTATATGAGTATATCGAACTCTAACAGTAAGGATAATATGTCATTTCAAGAATTGATTGATGAATTGAAAAAAGCAAATTTGCCCGAAGAAGAATATCAAAAGAAGTTTTCAGCAATTGTAGAAAAAGACTGCTTATGTACTGGTTTGGGGACGACTGCATTACTCAAAAATGACATCGTCAATAAGCAACATAAACCAGAAGGCGTGATTATTTGTCCGGGACCCAACCTTGCATATTTTTCCGGAACATTCTCATTGGCCCAAATGATTGACCATATCTATGGTAGAACCAATGTTCGAAATTCCGTGGAAAGAGCATCGCTCTTTGTCAATGAATTAGTACTATACGTTAAATATCTTCGAAAGGAGATAGACAGAAATGCATTGACTCTGAATCAAAATACGTTCAGAACGCTCAATGCATTCAAAACAAATTTGCTTGCAGGAATTGAATATTACAAGAACATCAATGAAGCATTTTTGAAGGATTGTTCATATGAATGTCCAGATATGATTGCTGATCTTGAGAAATATGCTCAAGAAGTTGAATCAATAGTCATTCCAAGTTTGGTTATTGCTTCTTGATGATTTGTTCGGTGAAATTTCCTTTTGTAGAGGATATCACCAAAGCATATATACCTGTTGAATACGTGGAAATATCTATGGGTGCATGATCAAATTGTTCATGCACCATTTTACCTGCCATATCGAATATCATGATTCTAGAATCGGGTTCTGGATTCGTAAATCTCACCATATCATCATATACTGCAATGCGGGATATAGAGTACTCATGTTCTTCCACAGGAGTCGCTCTGCAAGCCACATCCATGGTTGATTTCCAAATATCGCTCATGAAGAAATTCGGTACGAAACCAAGCGAATCCGGTGCCTGTCCCATGCGGACCATCACGAGTTCATGCTGTTTTGAGAAGGAGACGATTTGTCCATTTTTACCCAATCCTGAAATCACATCTTCCGGAGCTTCTTTAGCCAAATTTCCATTGAAAAAGAATTGGAAACCAGGTAGCATATAACCACTTTGACCATTAAGCCACCAGAGATACCCATATGATGGATTGAGGACTTGAGATCTAGAGATCATTGCTCTAAAATACTCCCGATCTTTCATGATGGTATCACCATTCCAAATACCATCATTCAACATCATATGTCCAAATCGAGCCATTGCTCTTGGTGTGCTTGCATATACATTGTTGAATCCTGCCTTTACCCATAAACCTGTCATACCGATACGATTTTTGATTGTGCTTTGAGTATATGCATTGAGGGTTTGTCCTGTAGCTTTTGTAATCACTTCTTCAAGTAATGTATAGGGTGCATTGTGATAGGACCAACGAATGCCAGGTTCCGCCTTATACTGAAGACATGTATCAATTGTACAATCCAAATCGGAAACTTCATCATCAATGCCGGTTGTCATGGTCAATTGATGTTTGATTTTAATCATGTCCTCTTGTTCTTTGGGAATTGCAGTCCATCCATTACCTAAGTACTTTGAAGTGGGTTCCTCAATGCTGAGTTTCTTTTCTTCCTGAGCTTTCCCAATCAAAAAAGAGGTCAGAGTTTTTCCTGCTGAAGCCCAATACCAAGCACTGTCTTTTGCAAAATCACCAAAGTATTTTTCCAGTACAATACGACCTTTATAGAGCAGAATATATCCTTTGGTATTTGATTTTTCCAATTGCTCATAAAGAGCAGGAATATTCTCGGTACACCAACCCAGTTTTTCAGCTGATAGAGTGTCCCATTTGGCCTGTGGATTTATAGGAGGGAAATATTGACCAATCACTTGAGATTGAGCAGTATGTCCAAAGAAGAGCAGAAGACTAATAAAGAGAGTCGCGATACGCATGATCACACTCCTGAAATTGGATATTCACAATGGGCAAATCTATGACAATTCCAAACATAATTTGGTTTAAGTATCAGCAACAATAGCCATGCCAAAAAAAAACCTCTCATGAACTTCATGAGAGGTTTTGAGGAGCTTCTCTTCAATTAAAATGAATATCTGATACCTAATTGCATTTGCATGCGTGAAAGGAGATCAGAATATTGATATGGATTCTCTTTATCACGATAGCTGAACATTGGAGTTCCGACAGGTAATTCCGCGCCATTTGCACCAAATGTATTACCGGTTCTTGCCAATCCTTCGAAGCGAAGGACTGCATCACTTTGATTAGGAACAAAACGATATGGATTTGAACCAAGATTGATGATATCAAGTGATACTTCAAGATTATGTCCATCAGCAAATGGATTGCGGATATCTGCAGCGATACGCAAGTCCATACGATTATTCCATGGTTCGCGAGCTGCATTGCGCTCAATGATGGTACCGCGTGCAGAATTCAAGCCATCATCATTTGTGATATAGCGATCAAGTGCATCATAGGTTGCATCATTTGCGCGAGCTGTTCCGGAAATCAAAGCAATGTCATTTCTATCCTTGGGTACATAAATCAAGTCATTGCCGGTTTGACCATCAGCATTGAGATCACCATCATAGACATAAGAGAATGGTTGACCTGAGCGACCTTCATAGAATAATGAAGCCTTCAATGCAACTTCAGGAGCAAGTTCGATGCGATATGCAGCTGATGCAATCATACGATGTGGAATGTCAAAATAGGAACGAGCAAGTGTCGGAGTATTTGGATTATCCTGAATATAATTGAAGCGCCATTGTGATACAGCTTGTGATGACAATCCGGAATTAATATCATAAGAAGCTGAATGCGTATAGGCAGCCATCAAGTCAAGACCTGATTTCCATGATTTTTGCAATTGTACGGACATATTATAGGAATACCCCATGTCTGTATTATTGAGCAAAATTACATTAGTGAAATTCTTGCGACCATCAAGGAAGCGAGCTGTTGTATTGCGACCATTATAAATACCGAATACACCGCGATTTCCGGGCAATGAAGTACCAAATTGTGTGGTATCACGACGATCACCAAGATTCAAGTCTGTATAAGCGATTTCATTCAAATTCATTGAATACATACCATCCACAGTCAAGATGATGTCTTCAGGTAATTTGTAATCCATGCCCAAATTCATACGGAATGTTTGTGGCATTTTGAAATCATTGCCGGTAAGATTCAATTCTGTAGTTGATGCAATCTTTGTTGTATCTTTCAAGTTTTCTGAAAGTGTATTTGCAATGTTTGGATTGAATCGTACTGTATCTGCACCAGCTGTGTTCAATGTCAAACGAGCGATTTCAACACCGGTATTTCCATAGTGATTGGAAATCCATACGAAAGGAACGCGACCTGTGAAAATACCTGCTCCACCACGCACTTGTAGTGATTGATCACCATTGACATCCCAGTTAAATCCTACTCTTGGTGAAAACAATAAAGCAGACTTTGGCATTTCAGATGTTTTCCAGCCTAATGTCTTTGTAGAATCATTGGCATATTTAATGGAACCATTCCCATTTGTTGCATATGTCACAGAAGCTGTATTCACGAATGCATTTTCAGCTTTATAATTATAAGAAGGAGCATCGGGGAATACAGGGACATCAACTCGCAAACCAACATTTACTTTGAAATTGTCAGAGAGCTTGATATCATCCTGAATATAGGCACCTAATTGCATAGCACTGAACTTTGCAGCCCAATCAGATGGGAATCCCGGACGAGCAAATGACATGCTTACCGCGGCTGCATTTCCTGCAACAAAATCTGCATAGGAATTAAAACGATAGGTACCATATGCATCACGAATGAAGAGATTACTGAAAGAGAAAATCTCATTTTGTGTACCGATGGTCAATGTATGATTATCACCAAGACTCATGGTGAAGTTATCGGTGATTTCAATTACATCTTGATCGAGTTTATTGAAATTCGAAAATTCTTCTGAACCAAATTGAATACCAACACCTGAACCCATGCTTGGGTCATTGACAGTGACAGCTGAGAATGGCTTTCCTGTTACTTCACGGAAATCACGAATTCTTGTATAACCAAGAATCAATTCATTGTGCATATCATCGCCCAATGAAGAATTGAGTTCAAGCACTGTTGAATTTTGAGAATTGTTAAAGCGATAATTTCTATCGCTGAAGCGCAAGCTTGTTACGGTCGTGCTATAATTGTCATCATAAGCGCTCACATAATTATTGCGGAAAGTGAGACGATTATTATCATCAATATTCCAATCCAAGCGAGCAAATACTTTTGTGGAAGGACGAGTGATTTCAAAGCCTGTCAATTGACCAGCATTATATCCATATGTGGATGTAAGATGTGATGAAACCAATTGAGCGATTGAATCAATTTGCTTTGCACGTGTATTCTGAGTCAATGAGATATTATCAACAGGTTGTACACGTGAGGTGAATTCAGCATTTGCAAAGAAGAATAATTTATCTTGAATAATCGGACCACCCAATCTCACGCCTGTTTGCAATTCATTGAAATTATTGAATGTAGTTGTGATTGTGGTATCTTTTGTACCGGGGTCAAGCAAATTATTGTTCACAATATTCTTTCTCGTGATAGATAAATCGCTGATCATTGATTGACTTCTTGTGAACCAATAGGCTGATCCTTGGAACTTATTTGTTCCTGAGCGTGTGATTGCATTCACGCCACCACCGGTGAATCTTCCTTGACGTACATCATATGGCGCAACCAATACTTGAAATTCATCAATCGCATCAAGTGATACTGGATTTGTATTGGCTTGTCCGCCAGGTGTTCCTGCACTTCCCAAACCAAATAAGTCTGTATAATTTGAACCGTCAATTTGGATATTATTATAGCGATTGTTTTTCCCGGCAACGGAAACACCCGCACCGGTTGACACAACCTGTGGAGTGAATTTTGCGAAGTCTTGGAAAGAACGAGAAATCGTAGGGAAATTATTCAATTGTTCTTTTGAGATATTTGTTTGAGCGCCTGTTCTCGAAGCTCCAAATACTCCTTTCTGAGCCATGACGGTGATCTCATCTGTTGCAACTGCTTTTTCAGATAATGCCATCGTGATTTTGAGATTTTGACCAAGTTTCACGAATTGACCTGACAATGAAGATTCACCAAAACCAACTGCAGTTGCTTTGATGGTATATGGTCCACCAACGCGAACATTATTGATTGTAAATGAACCATTTGCTTTTGCATTCGCTCCAAAACGAGTTCCTGTGGGAATATGAATCGCAATGATTCTGGCACCCGGAACAATTCCACCATTGGCGGCTTTTACTGTTCCTGTGATTCCACCACTAGTCACCCCTTGCGCATGCATGTGCACAGGCATGATTGTGCCGGAAAACACTCCCAAGCCCATGATGGCGCTTGCGCAAAGTGATAGTACGGTTTGTCTCATAACACTCCTTGAATTGTGAAATTCATATAGGATTACTCCTATATGATGTATTGATATGTAGATGTGATTCGGACATGAGGGTAGTGTCCAAAATTCAGATTTTTACACGATGTTATCATATTATCAAGTGATAATATGCTTGGTTTTTTTGCGATGATCGTACACCGATAATAGGGCCTTGCTACCGATATATCCGAAAGCTCCTCCAATGATCATTCCTCCAAGTACATCCAGTGGATAATGAACACCAACATAAATCCGCGAATAACTAATAAGGAAGGCAATACTCATGATTGGGACTCGGATTGAACTGAATAACATCCCGAGAAACACAGCAAGACATGCATTATTGATTGCATGTGTTGAAGGGAATGATTGACCGGGTCCGCAAGGAATGAGCAATCGAATCTCGGTCTCTTGTCTGCATGGTCTTTGCCGATTAAAGAGTGGTTTCAGTATATGCGTGGAGAATTGATCCATGATGCCAAGCATGAGAATCAAGGTCAATACAGCATAGAGTCCTT
>JALRFC010000127.1 GCA_023253875.1 Candidatus Kapaibacterium sp. | reverse complement strand
CCTCACCAACTACCTAATCAGACGCAGGCTCATCCCTATCCGCCAAAGCTTTGACGATTGCTCGCCTCATCAGATATTAGCAGTCCGTTAGAACTGTTATGTCTGTGATAGGGGCAGATGACCTACGCGTTACTCACCCGGATGCCAGTGCTTGATAAATCAAACCCTCGACTTGCATGTGTTAGGCACGCCGCCAGCGTTCGTCCTGAGCCAGGATCAAACTCTCCGTTGTATATAAACGAATCTTTTGATCTTTAATATCTCAAGTTCTTGCTGTACTTACTTTAGGTATAAAGGCTGTAATAAACCATGAATTCATTCATGGGTTCTTGCAACCTGTACAGGAATTGACAGAGTATACTTACTTTATTTGCTGTACTCTCTTTTGCTTGGACAATACCAATTTCTCGGCATCGCCAATGTCATTGTTCCTTGACAATTGTGTTCTCTGTTTTCAATGTACATCCCACGAAAAGAATACCGCCGTTTGCATTAGAGACAAAAAAAACGCGATTTGATCCTGCCAATCTCTTTTCTTGCGATCGGCGCGGGACCAAAACCCGCTCTCTCTTCTACCGCCTTGTCTCTTGCTACTTTGTCAATCTCTTCTCTTCCTTAAGAAGATCATTCCTGCGCCATCGCGCCGAATGGGAATACAAATCTAAGACTCTTTCGCATTATCACCAAATGGTTTTTTTGATTTCATTGAGAAAATATGTGCTTTCGCAATGAATTTGTAATTTTGAAGAAAGGCGGACATACTTCTAATTCCCAACAAATATGAATACTTCCATCAAAATTCGATATAGAATATTTTTTTTGATTTTATGTACATTTTCCATCAATTCCTATGGACAAGAATACACTTGGGAGTATAAAACAACCCCGGAAGGTATAAATACACCCAATGATGAATTCAATCCGGTCAAATTTGACAATCAATTCATGTTTACTCGAATGATTTCCGGATATCCAAAACAATTCACCCATCTTGGAACATCCACGAGTATAGCATATACATGGAATCAATCTGTCTTACAAGGAATGAATATCGTTTATCCTCACAAACGACATCCACAGAAGAATGATCCTAATATCTACTTTAGTTCTACCTTTCAAACACTTAAAAGAGCATATCTAGGAATTTTTGAACTTCGTGATGGCAATGTTCTTATTCCTCTAGGACAAGATGAGCCCGGCTCTTTTGCTTCTCATCCCTGTATTACATCTGATGGTCAAACATTGTTCTTCGCTTCTGATAAAGAAGGTAAAGGTGGTTCAGATATATTCTATTACAGTAAAGGCCCAAAAGGTGAGTGGCTAGGCCCAAAACCAATGGAAGAATATATCAATTCGGCTGGTAATGAAATCAATCCGTATTCACCACATCCCGATACATTGTATTATGCATCTGATGGACATGGAGGCAAAGGTGGTTATGATATTTTGATGACTGTCAGAGAGAATGGCATTTGGCTTGAGCCGGTTCCAGTCGATGAAGTCAATACAGAATGGAATGATATGGATTTTACTATCTTAAGTGATACAGAAGCCGCTTTCACATCAGATAAACCGGGTGGCAAGGGCAATCTAGATATATACTTGCTGAAGAAAACAATCAGACCTACTTCCGCAACATCATATTTAGCATTAACACCAACCGTCAAATTACTCAATCAAGACATTGAAAAAATTGAACATGCTCTTGCATTTCGATCATTCATTTTTCCAAGAAATAATAAACTTAGCATTGATGATGATGCTATGATTCAAAAACTTGGTAAGAATCTCTTGAATGATAAAGATGCCAAAGTCTTCATCACGCTTCATCCAATAACTCAAACAATCATTACGTATTTCAAATCTTTGGAAATCCCTGATTCGCAGATAGTCATTGACTCCACAGCTTTGGAATCAATGATATATGTCAGTATGGATTCCAAGAACATGTATGTACCACACCCGCGCATCGGCTCTAAATGCAATCCTCAAAGCTTTTCAGTATATATCAGTTCTGTCCCCGAAAATCTTATCTTGGACTGGGAACTCTCAATCAAAGACTCTACATTGAAAAAAGGTGTTACTCTACCTGATTCAATACTTTTCAATACAAATTTCACAATCGCACCTTTTCAAGATTCACTTGTATTCTATGCAAAAGGGAGCAATATGATTGGTATGGAGTTGAATGACTCACTCATCATTCCCATTAAAAGACAAATCGTTGACTTAAGTGAACATGTAGACTCGAATGCAATTCCGGTTCTTTGGCATATGAAAGAAATCAAAGCAATGCTCCCACATTTCTTTCGATATGCTAAAAGCTTCAAATCCACTTCGACTACTAACAAAGAAGGCAATGGTTCACCATCATCGTCCCAAAAGATTACATTATTTATAGCTGATAAGAATAAAAACGCGGTGGAAAAAGCACTGAAAATTCTTAAGAATGAACCAGAACTCCGAGAGTTTCAGATTAATAGTATTGAATTACAGGATCATGCACTCGCAAAAATGATTCGATTTACGATCACAAGAGCTCCTATTGATGAATATGAACATATCATACCGATTTTGATCGAGTAATTATGCGCAGGAAACATCAATTTGACTTTAAGCAATTCTCCGTCAATCAATCCCATAGTGCAATGAAAGTGTGCACAGATTCTTGTGTCTTTGGTTCATTGATTGAACCACAAAATGCGCAATCAATAATGGACATAGGAACCGGGACAGGATTACTAGCTTTGATGCTCGCGCAAAGGACATCACACACCACAATGATTGATGCTATTGAAATTGACTCAGAAGCAATGCATGATGCTCAGTGTAATATTCAATCATCACCTTGGAATCATCGCATTGTAGCTCATCATTCTGATATCAAGAATTGGGTTTCGAAACAACCATATGATCTAATTCTCTGCAATCCACCCTTTCACATACATTCAACTCCATCTTTGACTCCCAAAGAACAGCAAGCTTTCCATGCTGATGATTCCCTTCCTTTTGACATGCTTGTCAAAACCATTAGCAATCTTTCACATGAAGAAACGCAAACATGGATATTATTACCGATTCAAGAGATGCTTGCATTCATAGAGGTAGCGAATTCACATGCACTCTTTGTACAAGAATCCATCGTGATTCATCATGCAAGCAATGAATCGGCAATCAGAAGAATTTGCAGGTTCTCAAAGCAAAAGAGCATAGAGTATAGTGAGCGAATATTTGCGTATAGAGAATATGCATCCGGACCATATACACAAGAATTCATAGATGCAATGTCACCCTATTATTTATTTCTTTGACGATCTTTTCCCGTCACACCCTTCAGCCAATTAATCATATCATCAATGACTTCTGTCTCAATTGTTGTTTCAATCTTTGCATATTCTTCAATGTCACAAGACTTACAACGCTGAAACAAATGATTCATCCCTGAATATTCTTTGATTCGATAGTGCTTATTGCCATGTTTTTCCAAGAACGACTCAATACTCTTCAAATTACGGTCGGATTCTACTTGCATATCCTCCGAGCCATTGATTGCAAAGACAGGACATTTCACATTTCGCAAGAATATCTCAGGATCATAAGTAATAAAATACTTTAACCAAGGACTCTGCAATTGATTCAATTGAGCCCTGAATTCCGGTGAATTGACCATAAACATTTTTTGCTGTTGTACCGCCCATAATCCAAGCGAGTCTGTCAATTGTGCACGAAGCTTGATAGAATCAGTAGATTCTTTAATCATCGTAAGCAATGTCTTTTGTCGTAGTACCGACTTTTCAACTTCCGCCATTGGCATGGTCTTGGAAGTGACTTTTCTTGTTTGCCATACCAAGACATCAAAACCACTGATGCCGAGGCCAGCCATAGAACAGATGAATGCTATGTCTTGAGGATATGTAGCTGCCAAGATTTGTGCAATCATCCCACCTTCACTGTGACCGATCAATCCAATTCTATGTGTATCTATTCCACTCTGCATATGTAATGCACGAACTCCTGCATATATATCTTCCGCCAAATCTCTTGTAGTGGCTTTCGAGGGATCCCCTTCCGACATACCCACACCACGATCATCCATGCGCAACACTGCAAACCCGGCTCTTGTCAATGCATCAGCCAATACAAAAAAGGGTTTGTGGTTAAAAATGGTCTCATCTCTATCTTGAGATCCCGATCCTGTAATCAACACAATAGCCGGAAATGGTCCTTTGCCTTTTGGCTTTGTGATTGTCCCGGCGAGAGTGCCAATGGAACACTTCACTGCAATGTCTTCAGTACTATATGGGAATGGTCCCTTCGGAGTTTGAGGTCTATTGGGAGGTTCAATCTTTCCCTGTCTTTTCACAAATTTCATTGGATACATTCCCCCATTTTGCTTCCAATTTCCCTCAAGTGTGACCGAATCTATTTTCTTCCCATCGAAAAGTCCATTAATGGCTTTCACATGAAACCTGACTGATTGCATTGTTTCTTCAACATTGGCCGGTATATCCTTGGCGCCTTGCAATGGAACATCAAGCGAGCAGGATAAATCATTGATACCGGTTACTGTAAATATCATTTCGATATTCGCACCAACGTTCAATTCTCCAATCCAATTTCCGCGTATATCGAAATTTGGTACTTGTGCATGAAGCACTGTAAGAGAACAAAGAATCAATACAAGAAAGCGTATCATCGTAGTACTCTCAATGACTGTGAGTATGTGTGATGTTCATGCTTGAATCTCATAGTATATATACCGGAAGGAAATGCAGAAATATCTATGGATCCACTATATGTTCCATTACCGGAATGATGGATTTCTTCTTCATACATCATATCACCAAGTAGTGAAAATATTTCTATTCGTGAAATTCCATTCGGGATATTCGCTTGTATTGTCACAATATCATTCGCCGGCTGTGGATAGAGCATGAAATCTGAAACACCAAGTGATTCTTCAATATTGGTTATCACTGCATTGATCGGAATTGAGGCAGTATTGACTATTCGTCCAAATAGTGGATCAGGATTATAGTCATAGACAAAGCCAATTGCTTTCAATGTTTGAATATTCATGTCAGGCGGAATGACTTTTGAGAATGTACAAGCATACTTTTTTCCAATCCGAGTATCAATTGCTATCGAATCCGGTGTACCGAAAAGTCCAGCTTCATCCACGAACATGCGTGCAACTTGTGTATGCCTAAACTTGGAAATGCTATTTGCTTCTTTGCCCCAAAGTGGAATAGTGGAATCACCTGCCATTGAATTCACTTGATCAGCAAATATACTGTCTTGAACAATCAATGCATTCACGCGAAAATCTCCCGAAACTTCTGCTTCGAATATTGCGGAGATGGTACATGTCAATGTTCGTGTTGGATTATGAAAGACTGTTTGTATACCAATTTCAGCAGGTGTTGGTTCAGATTGGGAATAATCAATCATATCAGTAATTGGTTTTCCTTGAATGAATGCTGAATTTCTTGGTACCGTATTGCCAATCTTCGAGCCGATTGTAGGATTGAATGTTCTATCTACCATGATTGTGCCGGGAGTTGCTTCAAAGAATCCGGATAATGTATCGGCTCTCTTCAAAGACAATGAATCATCAAGATGATATGCAATATGTAGTGCATTCTTATATGCGCCCAGCGCAGTATCAATTGCAGTGATGCCGCGAGGACAATCTCCGCAATTGGATGAAGTAAAGTACTCAATCAAGACATTCTTTTTGGGGGGATTCACCATATAAGCGGTGATGGTTTTGGCGGTATCATTTATTACATATTCATCAATATTGATATCATTGATGCTATCACACCAAGCGGACAATCTATAACGTTTTGATTGTTTTGGAATCCATGTGGCTGATGAATACATCGAAGATTTACCCGGAGGTAAAAGCGTCTGATAAACCGTATCGATAATGGAGTCATTTTCCATAGCCAATCGTAATCTAAAACTCCTGACTGTATCAGATCC
>JALRFC010000126.1 GCA_023253875.1 Candidatus Kapaibacterium sp. | reverse complement strand
ACACTTCAAAGGATTTGGCAATTGTCAAGGAATTGAAGCGACTCATCAGAACGGAACGAAAAACGATTCAGGAAGCAAGAATAGCATTTCTTGACCAATTCCCTGATGGGATCATTGATAGCTCTTCTAAGAAAGCGGTTAAAGCTCAAGACAATCAGGATTTATCCAAGTTGCAATCCGAACTGGATGAAATTATTCAAAAACTTAAGCAATCATAAACAAATAGCTCATTATCAATTGTAAATCGGGAATCACAAAAGATGCGGAATGTATTCAAGTATGTCGCGATCCCTATTGCAAGTTATATGATGATGTCATTTTCGACATTTGCTCAACAGCGATCATATGACATTAAAACAATAGGAAAGCATGAAGATGAAGTCCTCGGTGTATTTGTCAATGGAGACAATACACGATTTGCCACTTCAAGTTTGGATGAGAGTATTAAGATATGGTCAATTCCAGAAGGGAAGGAATTGATGACGATTAAAGGCCATTTGGGACATGTCAATAATATCTCATTTTCAGGTGATGATAAACAAATTGCCAGTGCAAGTACTGACCGTACCGTTCGTGTTTGGGATGTTGCAACTGGTACTCAACAATATGTACTAACCGGTCATACAGCTGAAGTTATTGGAGTATATTTCAGTCCCAAAAATGATTATATAGCTAGTACAAGCTTTGATCGCACAGTGAAGTTATGGGATACCAAACTTCGTACAGAGGTAAAAACGTTACGTGGTCATACCGATAAAACCAATGATGTTGCGTATAGCTATGATGGTCAATATCTTGCTTCTTGCAGTGATGATAAAACCATCAAAATTTGGAGTACGGATATGAATTCCAAAGAGGCATTACTTACGCTTACAGGACATGATACCCAAGTTCTGACAGTACTCTATAGCTTTGATTCCAAGAGACTTGCCTCTGCAGATGAAAAAGGTGTTGTGAAAATATGGGAAATGCCATCAGGAACTTTATTGAGAACCATTAATGCTCATAATGAAATTGTTCAATCTGTTTCATGGGCTGAAGACAATCGTACCATTGTAACTGCAAGTCTTGACAAGTTTGTTAAGCTTTGGAATAGTGATACAGGAGAAAATCTCATGTCAATGGATGTCGGTTCAGATATCTGGGGCGTGGATTTAACCAGTAGCGCTGATCATATCATGGTTGGTTGTGCAGATGGTACTGTAAAAATGCTTGTTGAGAAAAAAGAAGCAGTGAAAGGCAAAGAAAAATCCAAAGGCAAAGGAGGAAAAAAATGAAACATCTATCATTAATCATGTTCTTTGGATTTTGTATCCTCTTCGGAATCAATGCTGCACAAGCTCAACAAATCATGAGTGTTACAGGTGCCGTCATTGATCAAACAACAAGAAATCCTGTCAGTATTATTGTTTCATTCTATGATAAGAACAATAAAAAGATTGGATCATCTAAAAGTAATTCTGCGACAGGATTTTATCTGGTAACTGGTTTGAAACAAGGTGAAACTTATAAAGTACAACTTGAATCTCCTGATTATTTTAAAGATGAATATGAGGTAACGCTTCCTGTTTCCAAGAAATATGCTGACGTTTCTCGTGACTTTACCGTAAAGCCACTCGCAAAAGGCAGTAAGATTTTACTTGAAGTGCCACCGTTTGAATTGAAGAAGTCAAAACTTCGTGTCGGTGCGGAAGATTATTTGGCTGATGTCAAAAAAATGATGATTCTCAATCCTGGTGTTTCTGTCGAGATTCAAACATATCCTGATGCTGAAGGAGATCCTGCAGTGAATGAGGCATTCACTATGGAAAGAGCTCAAGCAATTAAGAAATATTTGATTGATAATGGCGTAAGAGAGCAGAAAATCGTTCTGAAAGCGTCAGGACAGACAGATAGTGTAAACCCACCTCCGAAGTATAAAACAGCCAAAGGAAAGCGCTATATTGGTCCGATTTATATCGTGGTAACCAAGGTATAATTCAGTACTAGCATCTGAAGACTTTTTTCCTATTTTGCAGGGCATTCATGTGAATGCCCTCAATTATTTTATAGAAAATGAGCAATTATTCTGATAGAAGAGATTTTCTCAAAGTGCTAATTGGTGGCACGGGTGCGGTATATCTCGCTCTGCAGGGTTGTGGCAATGAACAGACTGAACTGAAGAATGTATTGGGTCCAAATACCAAGACAAAGCTCAAAAGACAACGATTCACAATCGCTCATCAATATATCAGAGAAAAATCATTACCAGTTGATGCAAAGTATAGTCAAGAACTGACATGTGATGTAGTAATCATAGGTGCCGGTGCATCAGGACTTTCTGCAGCATTGACATTACATGATGCCGGATATGATGTATTGCTTCTTGAAAATGAAGATCAAGTCGGAGGTGCAGGGGTGTATGGGGAAATGCATGATATCAAATACCCATATGGTTCAGTGTATTTCGTTGAGTATTCGGATGAAATCAAAAGCATATGTACTCGAACAGGGTTGAAACCATTATTGGCACCTGAGGATGCTGTACTTCACAAAGGACAATTGATACATAACTTTTGGTCAGATTCTTCTCTTCAAACCCTAGATCTATCGAAGAGAGAAATAGATGGCATGAAACGATTCAGAGATGTGTTATTGGATGATACAAAAGTTCCATCTTATCCTATATCTCGTACATTGACTCCCTATGAGCAGGAATTGGATGCACTCTCGGCTAAACAATATTTGAGTCAATATGCATCACCGTATTTGGAAGCATTACTTGATTTATATTCCCGATCCTCAATGGGTGGAACACTGAATGATGCGAATGCATTTTGTTTATTGAATTTTTACTCAGCAGAAATTGGCAGTGAATTTGGAAGAGATCGTTATACATTCCCCGGTGGGATGCATGCATTGTATAATGCAATTGCATCGCTCATACCAAAAGAGAAAGTGAAAACAAGTCATCTCGCATTTTCATTGAAAAATACAATGAAAGGTGTTCAAGTAACATGTGTCAATGATAAGAATGAGATATATGTCATTAAAGCAAAAAGAGCAATCATGACCGGCCAAAAGCATGTCTCTTCTTTTATGATTGAAGATTTGCCCGATGATCAGCGTTCCGCAATGATGACAATGCAATATCCACCTTATGCTACCATGCACTTTATGTGTAATGAAGAATTGTTTCCAAATCAAATCATGGATGTGTGGACACCGGAAGCGAGTACTTTTTGTACTGATATCATCTGTTCGAATGCAATGCAAGAAAAACAAAAGAATAGTAATTCTTATGTCTATTCAATCTTTGGTGCTATGCCACAAGAGCAAAGAAATATACTCTTAGATGATACTCTTTTAGCCAAACATGGTATCGATATCATCCAAAAAACAATGCAGTATCTTGGGAAGTCACTTGAATCTATTGATCAGATTGAAGTGTTTGGATGGGGACATGCTCTTGCAATTCCATATCCTGGTTCACATAATGGGCCGGCACAATTGGCATCAAGAAGACATGGGAATATATATTTTGGAGCATCAGACAATGATGCCGCATCTAGCGTTGAAAATGCACTCGCTAATGGCTTCGGATCAGGTAGGGAGGTTATTCAGTCTTTGACATAAAGGGTATACGACATGAAGCATTCATCACAGTGGGGTATTGATGAAATCATAGGACTTTCGATAAGTAGTTCAATCCACGGACCACTACTTCGCTCTATAGTTGAAAAGTACTCCAGTTTAGAAACCTATTGTGCATATGGGAAGCCACAATCCATGTTCATGGAAAAGCAACGATCAATCCATGAATATATCAGAGAATTAGGAACACAGCATAGAGAAATGCATAAAGAGAAGGGAATTGAGATCATTACATTTAATTGTCCTTTGTATCCTGCATTATTACAGCATATTGATTATCCTCCACCGATACTTTATGTGAAAGGAAATCTCAATGAGGCAATTGGATATGCAATTGTTGGAACAAGAAATCCAACACAGTATGGACAAAAAGTAGCCAAACATTATGCAGCAGTATTTTCAGAACATGATATATGCGTGATTAGTGGTTTAGCTCAAGGAATTGACATGATCGCTCATACTTCAGCGATTGAGTCACATGGATTGACATATGCTATTATTGCATCGGGTCATGAAATGATTAGTCCAAAATCTGCTAAATATATTTCAGAACAGATTATAGATCAGGGAGGTGCAATCATCAGTGAATATTCGATGAATGTAAAAGCAAAACCTCCGTTTTTTCCTCGCAGAAATAGAATTATCAGTGGTTTGAGTTCTTCTGTCCTGGTTGTTGAGAGTGGTGCATCAGGCGGTTCGATGATTACGGCTCAATTTGCATTTGAACAGAATCGTGATGTATATGTGATTCCGGGTAGTATTTATTCGACGATGTCTGAAGGGAATCACATATTATTGATGCGACAAAAGGCAATGTTGACACAAGACCCTTTTGATATGTTACCTACTGTTAAAAAACAGAAAGCAGTTCCCATGATACTGAATGAATGTGATTCAGATGAACATGCTATATTGCAAGTGCTTGGTGATGAACAAGTACATATAAATGAGATTATTGCTTCGACGATGTTTGACATGTCCAAAGCATTAGCTGTACTTTTAGCGTTGGAGTGCAGACAACTCATCAAGCAATTAACAGGAATGCATTTTATTCGATTGACCAATGCCTACACACTCAAATCGTAAACGTGATCACATAGATATTTGTCTAGGTTCAGATATTGAACATAGTTCTCGAAGTGGGTTTGAAGCTTATCAATTCATTCATATGGCTTTGCCCGAATTGAATGTTGAAGACATTGATATGACAACCAATGTTTTGGGGTATTCAATTAATCTTCCAATCTTTATCTCGGGTATGACAGGCGGTATTGATGATGCAGTGAATATCAATGGTGATTTATCTGAACTGTGTTCTGATATGAATATTCCATTTGTGCTTGGTTCTCAGCGCTCTATGTTATATGATCAAACTTCTAGTGAATCATTTACTATTGCTCGAAAAAGAGCGCCAAATGGATTGATTTCCGCCAATATTGGAGCAACAGAGATAGCATCAAAAGAGAATCACAAGGGAATTTATACTATCATTGATTCAATCTCAGCAAATTTCCTCACCATACATGCCAATCCCTTACAAGAGTTATTTCAACCTGAAGGAAATACCTCATTCTCCGGAGTATTACATGCTATTGAAGATTTTCGAAAGAGAATTGAAATACCAATCATTGTAAAAGAAGTTGGTTCCGGTATTTCACTTGAGATTGCAAAGAAATTGCATGATGTCGGTGTAGATGCAATTGATGTTGCCGGGAAAGGGGGAACTAGTTGGGCTGCAGTGGAAATGAAAAGAAATCAAGATGAATATTCGGACTATTTTAGGGAATGGGGAATGCCGACATCCTATTGTTTACTCTCATTACGAGAATATTGTGAGCAGGTTGGTATGACACTCTTTTCTTCAGGCGGAATACGAAATATACATGATATCGCAATGTCTATTGCAATGGGAGCACAAGCAGTCGGTATGGCAAGACCCATACTCGTGGCTTATCATACAGGGGGTATCCTCGCAGTGAAAACAATGTTGAATAATCTGATGAAAGACCTTCAAAGGATTATGTTCCTCACCGGTTCAAATAATATCAATGCATTGTCTCATGTAAGAATCAGAACAGTTTAGCGAAACTGTTCTTCGCTAATTCCTTTGTTGACAATGATATTCGTATACGATATCTGTGCACTTCCCTTCGTATTCTTCTTTTCATTTCCTTTTTTCTTTTCGGCGAGTAAGTCACCAGTCATGGATTTAGGAAGGGAAAATGCAGGTACATCAAAGGACATGAAGATAGATGAAGGTAATGCAAACTTTTCGTATTGTTTGTCATAGTTCATGTCCATAATGATTGTTCCACCTTTGGTCACTGCAGACATCTTTCCTATGAGTTCTTTTTTGGAA
>JALRFC010000125.1 GCA_023253875.1 Candidatus Kapaibacterium sp. | reverse complement strand
AAATTACCCTGATAGTTCTCGTTGGTGGCAAATAATTGATAAGTATAAAGTTAATACTTTCTATACAGCACCAACTGCAATACGAGCTCTAATGAGAGAAGGAGACGGGCCTGTTAAAAAAACTTCAAGAAAATCTCTTAAACTTCTAGGCACTGTTGGAGAGCCAATAAATCCTGAAGCTTGGATGTGGTATTATAAAACTGTTGGAAACTCTAAATGCCCAATAGTTGATACTTGGTGGCAAACAGAAACAGGTGGAATAATGATAGCACCTCAAACAGGTGCAATTCCTCTAAAACCTGGTACTGCAACGCTTCCCTTACCCGGAATTTTGGCCGATGTCATACGAAAAGATGGAGCATCTTGTACAGCTGATGAAGGCGGATATTTGATTATACAATATCCTTGGCCCGGTATGGCAAGGACTATTTTTGGTGATGATGAACGATATAAGAATGTGTATTGGTCAGAATTTCCACCAAATGAATTACATGAAGGTATGTACTTCACTGGTGATGGTGCAAGAAAAGATGCAGATGGTTATTTCTGGATCATGGGCAGAGTGGACGATGTCGTGAATGTCAGTGGACATAGACTCGGTACTGCAGAAATCGAAAGCGCACTTGTTTCACATCCTGCTATTGTAGAAGCTGCTGTGGTTGCCAGACCTGATGAGATAAAGGGGAATGCATTAATTGCTTTTGTGACTATACATCAGGATTATTCGCAAGATTTACCGGAATTGGAATCAATCTTGAAGCATCATGTTGTAAAGGAAATAGGCTCATTGGCAAGACCTGATGAAATCAGATTTACACATAGTTTACCGAAAACTCGTAGTGGGAAAATCATGCGAAGATTACTCAGAGAATTGGTAACTCAAGGTACGATTTCAGGAGACACCACAACTCTGGAAGATTTTTCATCATTGGAACAATTGAGAAATACTGATGAGTAAATCACAATGAAGAAAATGAAGTACTCACAAATTCTTGTGGAGATTTCCTTGATCTAGGAGTCAATTCTCTGCTTTTGAATGGCTCTTCGAGTGTATTGGGATCACCCAAATATCCCAAAGCAAGCATTGATACAATCTCATAAGTATCGGGATATTGAAAGAGATGTTTCGCTTTTTTACGATCGAATCCTCCCATTTGATGACCATAAATGCCAAGCTCTGCTCCTTGCAATAATAGAGTTGTGCATGCTGCTCCCACATCATGCCAAGCATGGATATTACTATTTCCATCATCAAATGTTGTTTTTGCTATGACTGCGATCAAGATAGGTGCTGTACATGCCCATACTGCATTTCCGGGCATAAGAGTGGATAATATGTCATTATACACATCACTACCCTTTTTCGCATAAACAAAACGCCAAGGTTGTTCATTCATGCTACTTGAAGCCCAAGATGCTGCTAAAAACAACGTATGCAAATCCTTATCACCAATCATCTGCTCAGAAAATGCACGAGCACTCCATCTTTTCGTTAATAATTCATGTAAACCTATATGTTGAGGTGCTAGCTTAATCATGGCGAACTTCGAATAGATTGGGTAAAAATTCATAGTAAATACCATTTTTTTCGTGAAAAAGTTCCAAAACACATGAATTCATGATTTTTACGCTCCTTCTATTGAAATAAGGCATAGTTTTTGTTGATTAATTCATGCCCTCTCAGGGCATAAGCAGCATACGTTAACAGAATAACAGCATAAAAGAAAGGAAGGAATATCATGGCTTTACCACCTGATTCCATCATCATCAATCGAAAGAAAAATTCCATTATTGACTCTTTATTTGAGTCTGATGATGTAGATCCTATTATTAGCAAACCGAAAAAATCAAAAAAATCAGTTCAACCGGAAATGCCCAATGAACAAGAGCCGGAATCTCATCGCGCTTTAGCAATGCAGATTTTAGGAATTTTTATGGCAATGAGCTCCGTTCTTCTCTTCCTTGCATTGATTTCCTATACACCAAAGGATGAAGCAAATGCAGATATGACTGTTTATGATATCATCTCAGTATTGAAGGGTGATCCTGCAATGCAGGCAAAATCAGACACGACACAAAATTGGCTTGGATTATTTGGAGCTGTATTTTCTCATCTCATGTTTAATGGTGCCATCGGATATATTGGGATTATCTTTCCTTTTCTTGGTTTGATTTGGGCAAAAGATGTGTTTTTCATAGAAAGAGTCGCATCAAAAACTTTGAAATTCACCGGACTGATGATTGTAATTGCCGGAATGATATCCGGTCTTTTTGGAACTTTACAACTCATATTCTCTTCCATGCCGAATGAATGGAGTGGTGTTTTCGGTCAATTCGAGGCATATGTCCTCTCATCTCTCATAGGAAAAATTGGTTCATTACTCTTATTCATGGTCGCTTTGTTTTTGACGATCTCCTTAGGATTTGGTATCTCAATCAAAACAACCATTGAATACATCATTTCCGGTTTCACGAAACTGTCCATCATAATTGATAAAGGATTGGATTTTTTCATGAAAAAGAATCCAGATATGGAACTTCATGATACTCTAGAAGATGACGTATCCGAAGAAGAAAAGACTGTTTCTGCAAAGAGAATATACATGGCACCGGAAGAAGATGAAGAACCGGCCAGGATTATCAGAAAGAGAACACAAGGTTTATCACTCACAAATTCAATGGATATTGATTCTACGCATCAAGCTCCTCTCATCATTCGAGGCCAGAATCACATCGAAGATGAACCGATGTTTGTGAGTATAGCAAAAAAAGAAAGACCAATGCCGAAAAAGACTGAACCTTTGACAACAATACCGGTTCAAGTACAAAAAGAAAAAGAAGCATTCCAAGAAATTGAAGGAGATAATTCTCCTTCATTGACATTGAATGTACAAGAGCCAATCATCAATACTGAAGACATGACTGAAAGAGATATCGCCAAAGTCAGGTCTATGTTGCATGATGAAGAAATCTCTTATGAACCACCAACATTAGATTTGCTTACCCAACAACATGAGCATGTCATCAATGTTGATGATGAAGAATTGAAAGAAAATGCTCGTTTATTGCAAGAAAAACTGCGAACATTTAAAATTGAAATCAATGATTTGCAAGTGACACCGGGTCCTGTTGTAACGCAATATGAATTTGTTCCGGCAGCCGGTATCAAGATCTCTCAAATTGAAAATCTATCTGATGATATTGCACTTGCATTAAAAGCAAGAGGTATTCGCATCATTGCACCTGTACCAGGACGTGGAACAGTTGCCATAGAAATTCCAAATCATAATCCATCAATGGTCTTATTCAGCAGTATCATTAAATCATCCAAGTTTCATGATGTAGAGCAAAGACTCCCACTTGCTCTTGGCAAAACAATTTCCGGCGAAGTATACTGTGCAGATTTAGCAAAGATGCCTCATCTCTTGATCGCTGGATCAACAGGTGCAGGTAAAAGTGTTGGGATCAATACAGTCATTTGCTCACTCTTATATAAGATGCATCCTCGTGATTTGAAGTTTGTCATTATTGATCCTAAGCGCGTTGAAATGACCTATTATGGTTTGATGCGCAATCACTTCTTGGCTCTCTCCCCGGATGTAGATGAACAGATCATCACATTACCTCAAAATGCAGTTGCTGTGCTTAAATCTCTTTGCAATGAGATGATGAATAGATATGATATCCTTGCAAAAGTTGGACAAAGAAATATTGTAGACTATAATACCAAATTGGCAGAAGGCAAATTCAAAGACAGCGAACTTGAATTGAAGAAATTGCCATATATCGTTTGTGTGATTGATGAGCTCGCAGATCTAATGCTCACTGCCGGGAAAGAAGTAGAAGAACCAATCATCAGACTCGCACAATTGGCGAGAGCTGTTGGTATTCATATGATCATAGCAACTCAAAGACCCTCTGTGGACGTAATCACCGGTTTGATCAAAGCGAATTTCCCTGCGAGAATTTCCTATCAGGTAGCATCGAAGATTGATTCGAGAACAATCATTGATGGTACAGGAGCAGATCAATTATTAGGCAATGGAGATATGCTCTATTTACCGGGTGGTGCACCAAAGCCCGTTCGGATTCAGAATAGTTTCCTTTCTACAGATGAAGTTGAAAATATCTGTATGCATATTGCTAATCAACAAGGATATACAACGCCATATATGCTTCCAACTGCTATTGACAAAAATGCAAGTGTACTTGGTGGAGGTAGTGATTCACGTGATGAGTTATTTGCAGATGCAGCTCGAGTTGTTGTAAGACATCAGCAAGGATCCACTTCCCTTTTGCAACGTTATTTGAAAGTTGGATATGCAAGAGCAGCGAGAATCATGGATGAACTCGAAGCAGCCGGAATTGTTGGTGCTCCAAATGGATCCAAAGGTCGCGAAGTAATGCTCGACAGCGAAATGGAATTAGAAGCATATTTATGAATCATATGAAAAAACCATTTATACTTATTGCCGGACCATGTGTCATTGAATCCAAGGATTTGCTTGCAGAGGTTTTGGAAACATTACTTCCAATTGCAAAAGACTGTGAATTTGATTTGATCTTCAAATCATCCTATAGAAAAGCAAATCGTACCAGCATCAAAGGTTTTACCGGAATCGGAGATATTCAAGCTCTTGAATATTTGCGAGATATTTCCACTAAACATGATGTTAGATCCATAACCGATATACATGAATCACATGAAGCACAAATGGCTGCTGAGTATGTTGATGTACTTCAGATTCCTGCATTTCTTTGTCGCCAAACCGAATTACTTCAAGCAGCCGGTGCAACAGGTACGATTGTTAACATCAAGAAAGGACAATTCCTTGCGCCAGATGATATGGGTAAACAAGCTGAAAAATCATTACAAGCAGGTGCAAGTGAAGTGTGGCTTACCGAAAGAGGTAGCACATTTGGATATCATGATTTAGTAGTTGATTTTCGTTCGCTACTCATAATGAAAGAGACCGGACTACCCATTATTTATGATGCAACTCATTCTTTGCAATTACCCGGCGGTGGCGAACAATCCGGTGGCTTACGTGCATTTATAAAACCACTCGCAAGAGCGGCAATGTCAGTTGGGATTGATGGTATTTTCATTGAAACACATCCAAACCCTGAACAAGCAATGTCCGATTCAGCAACGCAATATCCATTATCAGAAATTTCACAACTCTTGCATGAATTGGCGGAATTACGACATGTCATCAATACATTTTCGTAGATATATTTTTCTCTTTGTGTGTACAATCTTGTTGAGTTGTGAAGATATTCAGCAGGATAAACATGTCTTGTTGAAGGACACCATAGATCCACTGCTTATACCAACCCATGAGATTTGGGACTTCTCAATGGCATTTACAGACTCAACACGAACGAGAGCCATACTCAAATCCGGTAAAGCAAGAGTCTTTGAAACAAGAAATGAGACATTATTGGATTCAGGAGTATATGTTCAATTCATGAATGCAGCTTCAAAACCGGCAGGATTCATGACATCAGCTTCAGCTTCAATCAATGAAGTAACGAGGGACATGCTTGCGAAGGGGAATGTCTATGTACAATCTGACAGTACCAATACAATCCTGAAGACTGAAACCCTCATGTGGAAAGAAGAATCGAGACAATTCTATACCAAAGATAAAATCCATATTCAAACTCCTACTGAAATCATTGATGGTTATGGAATGGAATCAGATATCTGGTTGAAGAATTACAGAATCTTCAAGGTCAGTGGCACTAAAATCATAGAATGACATGCAAACTATCAAAGGCAATCTTGTCGATATCTTTCAAAGAAAAATCTATCCTGTTTCCATGGAAATCAAGGATGGTATCATAAGTTCTATTGAGAAGTTATCGGAGGACTTACCTACCTATATCTTGCCCGGATTTGTGGATGCTCATGTCCATATTGAAAGTTCCATGCTTATTCCTTCTGAGTTTGCCAGGATCTGTCTTCCTCATGGAACAATTGCGACTATTAG
>JALRFC010000124.1 GCA_023253875.1 Candidatus Kapaibacterium sp. | reverse complement strand
CATAGCCAATGGTGATATCATACCAGGTACAAGAGTATTATTGAAAAATGTCAATATTGGTGGTATACCACTATATGATGTACAAGCCGTCATCATCGATGAGCCAAATGCTCCACTCTTGGTTGGACAATCCGTGTTTAAGCAATTCAAATCCATATCCATAGACAATATTAAGAAAGACATCATTTTGGAATATTGAATGTATCAATTGCATTCATAAAAGTTGAATATCTGATTGTCTTTGGTTCTTTCAAACAGAATATACAAACCATCCACCAGTGGTTTGTCAAGGATATAAAGCCTGCCCGTAATGTCATTTTTATATATTTCCAAAAATACTCTAGCCGATCTATACTCTCCAATCATTGGAATATATTTATCCTCTCTACCATAGAAAGAAAGCGGGATGGCAGTAGAATTCTGTTTATACCTAATCGTTCTTGGGACATTTCTACCATCGAAATATATGTGAAGATAAAAATACTTCCCTTTGGAATTATATGAAGAAAAGCATGATTCGCCATTTCTAATTGGCAAGGAAAACATTTCGATTGTGTTCATGAATATGAACATAATTATTACAATTCCCATACAATGATTCATATTGAAATCCCTTTGTTTGATACAAAATTGACTTTACTTCAAAACCCACTTGCAAAACTAAAAAACTCACTCTAACATATCACAAAAAAAGGCATCTTCATTTCTGAAGATGCCTTTACTTTTGTATGAACAAATTAGAAGGTATATGTGAATCTACCTTGGACCATTCTTCCGATTGCCGCTGCACCAATGAATTGTTGCACGCGATGATCAAGAAGGTTGGTAGCTGTAAGATTTACACTCAAACCTTGAACTGACGGTATAGCATAATTCAAATTCAAGTCGAGCATGTGATAAGCTTGTACATCACCAACATATACACCTGAGTTCATGCGGAATGCATCAACCCAGCGCCATTGCAAACCAACATTCAAACCAAGATCTGCATTGCGATGCATGATTGATAGTGCAGATTTGTATTGTGGAGCATTGAGTGCGATTGTATCGGATCCCGCACCTGCGCCCAAATCCTCACCTGCAAACACATTCTGATTGATATAGGAAGCTGAACCTGAGATTGCGAATTCAGGTGATAATTCATAGGTGAAAGCCGCATCACTTCCATAATACGAAAGCTCACCATAATTACGATAAGAAAGAAGAATATCGCCTTTATGAGTTGTTTCATTCGGAGAAACTGTTCCGATAGGAACTTGTGCATATGCACCACATACTTGTGTTGCTGTTGCATCTGCTTGTGCTTCAGGCATCCCACCCTGCATAAGTGCGCCCTTCAAAATAGGCTTGAGATATGCGGTTACATCAGCAACATTCATGAATACATTTGGAGTGACGACTTTCAATGGAGATACAAAGTCAGTAACTGTTGACTGATACAAATCAATTGAGAACTTGAATTTGTCTGTCAACTTGCCTTGATATCCCAATTCAATTGTTTGGGTATTTGTCTGACGTAATTTGTCTACATCAAGAACATCGCCTGCTTGCATTGGAATGAATTGTCTTGTCGTAGGATTGAGCGCTGCAATGCTACCACCAATTGTTGTTGGGGCAGGTATAAGTGAAGTAAGCAATGGCTTTAATGCAGCAAGCGCAGGATTTGCTGTAATAACAGCTGTTACTGCTGACCACATATTTGCAACATTGGTTGTCGGCATCCAATTGGAGCGAGTTGGGTCGAATTGTGAGATATAACGAAGAACACCGCCATCACGATTATAAGTATAGCCATTTCTTCCACCGGAAGCACCCCAAACGCCAACTGCAAATGCAGGATTAGCGGCGCTAAGACCAAATGCATCTTTTGTACTGAGCAAATCAAGGAACAAATCATTGGTACCTGGATTGCTGAAAGCTTGATTGAATGTTGCTCGAACGGTTGAATTCTCATCTAGTTTATACATCATGGCAACGCGTGGAGAGAGTACCATTTCTTCAATGATGGAATGTCTATCACCACGAACTGCGCCGAGCAAAGAAAGATCTTTAGTGAGCTTCACATCTGCCTGAAGATAGGCACCAATTTCATTATAGGTGTCATTCTCTTCATTCACGCCATTGATTGTACCTTCAGTAACGGGATTTGTCGAGAAGAAATCAGCACCATAGGTCAATCGAATATCATCATTGACTGTATATGCATGTTGCAAACGAGCACCGAGCAATGTTGATTTGTCAACAATCGGATTACCCGTACGAAGGAAATATGTTTGACCGGCATCACTCATATTATAGAATACTTGAGCGAATAAATCACCGGAAGTGAGTTGTGCATTTACATACGAATATCTCCAATCTCTACCATTTGCTGCTCCAAGACCAGTCATTTCAATGGTATTGAGTGATTGAGAAACACCTGCATTGAGTTGGAACATGGAGTTCTCACCCAAATTATAATAAGCTCCTGCATCAACATTGAAGCGCTCATGCGTATTCTTTCTATTACCAATCTTCAAAGTATCTGCATTTGCTCCTGCAGTGATTGCTTTTGCTCTTTCTGCAACTTCTACGGGATCTTCAAATGCCCAATCATTGGCTGAGAAATATTGACCTGAAATCTTATAGCCAAAATCATCACTCAATGTACCTGCATGACGAACACCCATATTCATGAGATTCTGCAGACCACCTGCGAGAAATACAGTTGTACCTTGTGAAGCAAATGGGGAGCGAGTAATGATATTTAAAACACCTTGTGCCGCATTTGGTCCATAGAGTGCGGAAGCCGGACCACGCACCAATTCAATGCGCTCGATGTCTTCATTGGAGGCAGGAACAAAATATCCGACATTCACGCGCAAACTTGGAACGCCTGCAAGACGATAATCTGTCAAGGTTTGCAATGCACCAGTGAATACATTATTAAAGCCACGAACACTCACGCTTTGTTGAGCAATACCGGTTTGAGAATAATCAACGCCTGTAATACCACGAAGATGTTCTACCGGTGTATTCTTTGGAGCTTCGCGAATCGCTCTTGGTTCAATCACAGATACTGATGCCGGTGCTTCTGATGCTTTTTGTTGAACGCGTGATGCAGTAATAACAGTCACATCCATGTCAATAGAAGTTTCTTTCAGCTTCGCATTGAGTGTCGTTGCACCGGAAACATTCACAGTTGCATCTTGCTTTTCATAGCCGACACAACTGAATGAAACACCATAATTTCCATTTTCCAAGTTCTTGATGGAATATTTTCCTCTTGAATCAGAAAATCCACCTTTGCTTGATTTGCCCAATGTGACTTTCACTGAAACACCGGGAATTGGTTGTCCATCAGGACCCGTGATTTGTCCGCTCAGGACGCCTTGCGCGATCGCCATGACGGATGTCATTGTCAATACGCACAAAAAAGAAAAGACTCGTACGATATTCTTCATACTCGTTCTCCACTTGTGAATAGAATAGGAAAATTGTTCTGTGAATACAGAATAGTTGATATGCATGGATGTGGGCAATGCCTAAGAAGCATAAACCTAGAATGGAAATGAGACTAATGCTTGATGTATTGATTACGGTTGCATCTAGCAATAAGTCCAGCGTAAGAAATATAATGCATGTGAGATCGAATGCTGCTTCGACATGGTGAGTTACATGAATTATCTCCACTCAAATTAAGAAAAGACAAGCACTTATCGAACAATCAATTTTATGATTTGAGATTTCATGAATAATTCTTGGTTTGGAATATCAAAATATTGCACTTTATGGCTATAATGAAAATGAATCGCCATAAGAGAAATGAAAGATGCTTTCACTGGTAAGAAAAAGTAATATCTAGCGATTATGGTGTGTGTGTAATTACTATATGAAAACACTTAAATGAGTAGATAATGAGTAGTGGATTCTTCCTTCGCACTCCTTAGGTTGCATCTAATATTTCTATCAATGGGTTGGGAGATATTCTGCTTACATTTCTCTCAAGAGAATTAATGAATGTTGAGCAATTTTCCCTTCAGTCTTTCTTTATGTATTGGTCATTTATCATGGAAACTATGCAATACTTTTTCAGACCGAAGAAAATCACCCACATATGTGCAGTCCTTCTTTTCGCCGTTTTTTTTCAAGGGTGCACTTCATTTTATCCAAAGCATGAGGGGGATCCCATCTTGCATGATCATGAAGTCAAGCAATTTGAGAAGCCCTATTATCAAAAAGGCATCAACACATTTGGCTGGACTTTAAATCTTGGAATATCGGCAGGTATTGGATATGCAGCATATCAAAATGCTCCTACGACTCCGCTGATGGATTTAGGGACTAAAGCCGGGATGTCGCTCACTGATACTGATGTTCGTCTGATTCAGGGTATTGGATCCGGTATCATCATGGGTCTATTGAATTATTCATTGATGAAAGATCATACACGCAAAGAATTAGTGACAGATTTTGAAGCCAAGCAGTGGATTCTTGATTATGACAATAGCAGAAAATTGGTTGAGTTTTCCAAGGGTAGATTCCTTTCTTCCATTCCCAAGGATGGTGACAAACGATTTATCATGGAGAATATCAAGGATGCCAGATTCTTTGCTGAACAATATCCAAATAGTATATATGCTGATTCTGTGATCACACGATCATTGCCTTCAATTCCGGTTGGCAATCATGCAGAACTTGTGAGTATATTTCCAACATTGGACATCTCGGCAAAAATAAAATTACAATTGATCATGAGCTCTAATACGCTCGATGAATGGCTTATGCATACAAGGTCATATCCTGATATCATTGCAAAAGCAGATAAAGAAATAGTGAAGAGTAAAATTGCTCAATTGTGTACGAATCTTCAATTGTATTCAAGATTTGTGAAGTCCAATCCTTCCTATATTGATATAAGAGTTCTTGAGTTAATGGCAATTGAATTTGTGAAGTCGAGAGAAGACATCACTTCTTACAGAAACATATTTCCTAGTTCATTGCAAGAAAAAAAACTTGAGACGATTGCATTGGGTACTATCACAGATTTTGCATCCGGGATGAAAGTCAAAGAAATGTTCGTAATCAATGCAGAACATCCAATCTTGGATTCGGTGGTCTTCACATTCATTCGTTCTTTGTCAGATAGTAGAATATTCAAAAGAGAATTTTCATACTCTTCATATATCACAAGACTGCCTGAACATGCTTTACAATTTGTGTACACATTGAATCATATGCTGGAGTATATCGCTCTATTCCCGGGCAATCTTCTCATAGATAGAATCATACAAGATAAAGAGCTTACCTATACAAGAACCGAAATCATAACAATCCTTGAAAAAATTACCTACTCACAAAGAATATCATCTCTCAAAAAAAGATTGGTAGAAATATCAAGTACATTTGATGACTGTATTGAGACCGCAAAAATAGCACCAGAATTTCTGGAAGAATTAGCTAAGAAATGTGTGGGGTTTCTTGTCACACCTACAGACTATCGTAGATTTCTCAGATATTTTCGATCAACAGAGATTGGAAGCGAACAGCAATTCAAGTACTATGAGATTATTTCAAAAGAACCTGAAAATTTAGGAGAACATATTAATAGTGAGTATGGTGATTATGCACCAAAGATCAGTCCTGATGGGGAAACATTGTATTTCATCAGAAGAGATCATCCGAATGGATATGGTGATGAGGATATATATGTATCAAACTTGGATGAATATGGCGAATGGAGTGAAGCACAGAACATAGGTATTCCACTCAATAATCAACATCCGAATGGAGTATATAGTGTTTCCCAAGATGGAATGGAATTGTTTCTACATAATAGTTATTCGGATAGAGGAAATAATCCATCAATCACAAGGTTAGAAGATCAATCATGGTCGGATCCGATAACACAATACATTCCTGAACTTAATTCAGTTGGAGTTTATCATAATGGTTGCTTGAGTGTGGATGGAAAGTTCTTAATGATGTCCATTCAAAGAAGTGACAGCTATGGTGGTAATGATATTTATGTAATGAAGAAAGATGATTA
>JALRFC010000123.1 GCA_023253875.1 Candidatus Kapaibacterium sp. | reverse complement strand
TTTCAAAAATGGCAAAGGAAGAGAGTTTACAGCGGAAGATGTCGTGTATTCATTTACAAGAATTTGCGATGCAAGAACCAGAACGCTTGGCGCTGAGTACTTCAAAGAAAAAGTTCGTGGTGCAAAAGAATATTATGATGCAACCATTGATGCTCAAGCGAATAATACTCCACTCAAAGTGAAGAATATCCCCGGTTTTGTGGCTGTTGACAAATACACTTTTCGCATTGATCTCGTCAAACCATTTGCTCCATTTGAGTATTATGTCACCCTCGGTGTTACGCTCATCCATCCCAAAGAAGCCGTTGAGCATTATGGCAAAGATTTCTTCCAGCATCCTGTTGGCACCGGCCCATTCAAATTCATTTCTTGGTCACCAGAACGCGAATGTGTGCTCAAGCGCAATGAACAGTATTGGGGCAAAGACAAAGACGGCAATCAATTGCCTTATCTCGATGGGATTACATTCAGTTTCATGAAAGACATCACCAATCAATTCATTGGTTGCAAGAATGGAAATCTCGAAGAAAGTTATCGCATTCCAAGTGAATTCTTCCAAGATGTGGTGGATGAAAACAAGAAGATTAAACCTGAATATTCAAACTATCAAGTACTTAATATTCCTGCGCTTTCCACACAATATTATGGCATGCTTTTCACCGGAAAAGTATTTGGAAATGTGAATATTCGTAAAGCATTGAATATGGGAATTGATAGAGCGCAAATCAGAAAATTCGTCCTTAAATCACAATCTGCCGGACCCGGTATTCATGGTCTTGTGCCACCTTCGATGGTTGATTATAATGGCACCGAAATCAAGGGCTATGACTTTGACTTGGAACAAGCTCGCTCTCTTCTTACACAAGCAGGATATCCCGGTGGAAAAGGACTTGAAATTTCTCTTCAACTCAATAATGGTGGCGGTCGTAATCTCCAATTGGCTGAAGCGATTCAATCACAATTGAAGAAAAATCTCGGCATTGACGTGAAATTGAAGCAAGTGGAATTCGCAAGACATCTCGATGAAGTGGATGCCGGAAAAGTTGAATTCTTCAGACTTGGATGGATTGCTGATTATCCTGATCCGGAATCATTCCTGAATTTGATGTATGGCAAACTCGTACCAAGTGCGCCAAATCAGCCTAGTCCAATTAATCATACCAGATATAAAAATCCTGCATTTGATGTCTTGTTTGAACAAGCACTTTCTGAAACAGACAGAATAAAACGCATGGAACTCTATCGCAAAGCCGAGCAAATCGCCATGAATGATGCTCCGATGATGATTCTGCAATATGATGAGGATTGGAGACTTCTTCAGAAATATGTCGAAGGATATGTGACAAATGCGATGGATAAACGCATGTATAAGTTTGTGTGGTTCAATCCTGCAAAGATGCAATGATGTTTGACGGACAATTGCTGGAAATACATTCTGAACCAATTCCGACATCATTACTCAATATTCAAAGAAGAGCATTGAGTCCGGAAGACTTTCTTGCATTTTCTTCTGTGCAATTGTTTCGCATTGTCTATCATCATGCTGGACTCCGTATTGCGGGTTTTCTGGCTTTGCCACCGGCTCAAGTGAATACTGAGAAATATCCTGCTATTATCTTCAATCGGGGTGGAACAGGTGAAAAAGGTGCTTTGACTCCGGAGTCCGCTTCGATGTATGCAGTGATGTATGCGAGTTGGGGATATGTCGTCGCAGCAAGCAATTATCGAGGTTGCGGTGGAAGCGAAGGTAAAGAAGAATGGGGTGGCAATGATGTACTCGATGCGGCCGCATTGCTACCACTACTGAAATCGCTTGATTATGTTGATCATGATCGCATTGGTCTCATTGGTGGAAGCCGAGGTGGCATGATGGCACTCATGATGCTGAGAACTATGTCCGATTTCAGAGCTGCTGTCACGATAGGTGCTCCAACAAATTTCGATTCCATTCCAAAAGACTCCTATATCTATAAGACTTTTTCGCAATATCAAGCATCCGGTTCTGATATGTCAAGTGAGGAATTGAAGCGCTCATCCGAGCATTTCAGTAAGGAATTATGCAAGACCACTCCACTGCTTGTCTTACATGGAACTGGCGATAAAAGGGTGGATCCCATGCATGGATATAGACTCGGAATGGCACTTCAAGAAGCCAAGCATCCCTATAAACTTGTGATGTATGAAAATGCAGATCATATTCTCGCCGGAAGAAGGCAAGAAAGCAATATTGAAATACGAACATGGATTGATACGTATGTACTTAAAAAACAAGCACTTCCAAAGGTTGGTCCACATGGCGCATAAGACAATTTTCAGTGCCAAACTTTCATGAAAATTGCGTACTTTTGCAGAACATTTTTAGACAATTGAATGTCTGATTTGCATTGCAGCGCAAATCTCGACTTTACCCACTCATACTTCCAAATACGATGGCTGAATCTACAGAAGAACAAGAACTTAACGGTAAAGGAAAACAATATTCCGAAGATAGTATCAAGGTGCTCGAGGGGCTGGAAGCCGTCAGGATGCGTCCCGCGATGTATATCGGTGATATCGGTGATCGCGGTTTGCATCATCTCATTCAGGAAGTGGTTGATAATTCAATCGATGAAGCACTTGCAGGTTTTTGCAAGAAGATCATTGTGACGCTTCATAGTGATGGCTCCTGTTCCGTACAAGATGATGGACGCGGTATTCCAACAGGACCTCACCCAGTCAAGAAAATCTCAACGCTTGAAGTCGTACTGTGCACATTGCATGCGGGTGGTAAATTCGACAAAGGAAGTTATAAAGTATCCGGCGGTTTGCATGGCGTTGGTGTTTCCTGCGTGAATGCACTCTCTACCAAGCTTGAAGCCACCATCAAAAGAGATGGGAAAATCTATAGTCAAGAATATTCAAGAGGGAATCCGGTTCATGATGTCAAAGAAATTGGCACATCCAAAGAAACCGGTACGATGATTCGCTTCTATCCTGATGATACAATCTTCAAGACAGTTGAATTTCGTGCTTCCCGCGTTGCTGAACGCCTTCGTGAATTGGCATTCTTGAATCCTGAAGTGAGTTTGATGCTTGTCGATGAAGCAAATTCAACAACGGAAGAATATCATTATCCCGGTGGACTGTCTGAATTTGTTCGCCACGTTGATTCGCATCTCACCGCTTTGACTGAAACCGTTTCCATTTCCGGATCAGGAAAAAGTGATGTCGGAGCAGATACCATCGTAGATGTATGCTTTGAATACAATGATTCTTACAGTGAAACATTGCTTTCTTATGTAAACAATATCAATACTGTTGAAGGCGGAACACATGTTTCGGGTTTCCGTTCCGCGCTTACACGTACGATCAATTCCTATGCAACATCAAATAATCTCACGAAAGCCGCTCTAACCGGAGAGGATTTCCGTGAAGGTTTGACAGCGATCATCAGCGTAAAAGTTGCAGAGCCACAATTTGAGGGTCAGACAAAAACCAAATTGGGTAATGGCGATGTCGAAGGAATTGTGCGTCAAGTGGTGAATGAAAGTCTTGCCGTATTCCTTGATGGCAATCCCAAGATTGCAAAGAAAATCATTGAAAAAGCAACGCTTGCCGCAGAAGCAAGAATGGCAGCGAAGAAATCTCGCGAACTCGTCCGTAGACAAAATGCGCTCGAGAGTTCAGCACTTCCCGGTAAACTTGCTGATTGTTCGCTTCGTACTGCTGAAGACACTGAAATCTATCTCGTCGAGGGTGATTCAGCGGGTGGTTCCGCAAAGCAGGGAAGAGATCGTCGCTTCCAAGCAATTCTTCCGCTTCGTGGTAAAATTCTCAATACGCATCGCGCGCGCATCAATAAGATTTTGGATAATGAAGAAATCAGAACAATCATCGCTGCGCTCGGCGCTGGTTTTGGTGAGGATTTTGATGCTGAGAAAAGTCGTTATGGAAAGATCATTCTCATGGCCGATGCTGATGTGGATGGTTCGCATATTCGCACCTTGCTCCTGACATTCTTCTTCCTCAATATGCGTGATTTGATTACTTCCGGTAGATTATTCATTGCTCAGCCACCACTCTATAAAGTGAAAAAAGGTAAGCAAGAACATTATGCCTATAATGATCAAGAGCGTGATGAAATCATTAAGCGTATCAGAAAAGACAAAGGACTCATTGATGAAACCAATCCTGAATCAGTTGAAAGCACAACCGCAGATGGCATAAACATTCAGCGATTCAAAGGTCTTGGTGAGATGAATCCCGATCAATTGTGGTCAACAACCATGAATCCCGATACGCGTACGCTTCTTCAAGTGAGCATTGAAAATGCTGCGGAAGCTGCATTGGTATTCGATACTTTGATGGGTGATAAAGTAGAGCCTAGAAGAGAATTCATCGAAAAGAATGCTCAGTATGTGAAGAATCTCGATGTGTGATTGACTCTTGCACAGAAATTTAAAAGGATATCTCTTTATCGAGATATCCTTTTTTGTTGAATGAGCTTACTGCGCTCAAGTTCTTTCTTCAGATATTTCCCTGTGATACTTTTCTTACTCTTGACGATCTGTTCCGGAGTACCTTCCGCAATGATTTCTCCACCGCCCATTCCGCCATAAGGACCAAGGTCAATCACCCAATCAGCGCATTTCACCATGTCGAGATTATGCTCGATGACTATCACCGTATTACCTTTCTCAACAAGTTTATTGATGATGCGAACAAGATGCGTGATATCCTGAAAATGTAAACCGGTCGTTGGTTCATCCAAAAGATACAGCGTTTTTCCTGTTGAAACTTTTGACAATTCAGTGGCGAGTTTCACGCGTTGTGCTTCACCACCGGATAAGGTGGGAGCTTGCTGACCGAGCGTGATATATCCCAATCCCACATCATGGAGTGTTTGCAATTTTCGCTTAATGGAAGAAAGCTCACTGAAAAAATCGAGAGATTCTTCAATGGTCATTGAGAGTACATCAGCAATGGTTTTGCCTTTATATTTCACTTGCAAGGTTTCATTATTATAGCGCTTCCCGCCACACATATCGCAATTGACATATACATCAGGCAAATAATTCATCTCAATTTTTTTCATGCCGGCGCCTTCGCATTCTTCGCAGCGACCACCCGGAACATTGAATGAAAAGCGACCTTGCTTATATCCGCGAACTTTTGACTCAGGAAGTTGCGTGAAGAAATCTCGAATCTGCGTGAATACGCCTGTATATGTTACCGGATTGCTTCTCGGCGTCCTGCCAATCGGTGCTTGATCGATTTCAATCACTTTGTCGATATGCTCCAAACCCTCGATGGAACCATAAGGAAGTGGAGAAATCAATGCATGATGAAAATGTCTGGAGAGAATCGGATATAAAGTATCATTCATGAGCGTGGATTTACCGCTTCCACTCATGCCGGTTATGCAAGTCCAAGTACCAAGAGGAATGCGCACATCAATGCCTTTGAGATTATGTCCCGTGGCATTTTTCAGTTCAAGAACTTTCCCATTTCCCTTGCGTCTTTCATTCGGTAATTCAATGTCATCTTCACCGGATAAATATCGCGCAGTGGTGGACTCAGGAAATTTGAGTGTATTCTTTTTGGTATAGACATTGATTTCATCGGGCGAACCTTGATACACAATTCTCCCGCCATGCACGCCGGCTCCCGGACCGATATCAATCAAATGATCTGCTTGTTCAATCATCTCTCTATCATGCTCAACGATGAGCACTGTATTGCCGAGATCACGCAATTGCTTGAGTGAATGAATCAATTTTCCATTATCATGTTGATGAAGTCCGATGCTGGGTTCATCGAGCACATAAGTCACGCCGACGAGTTGGGATCCAATCTGTGAGGCGAGTCGAATGCGCTGGGATTCACCACCCGAAAGCGTTCTCGCTGAACGATCGAGCGAGAGATAATCCAAACCGACATTGAGTAAAAATTCCATGCGAGAAATGATCTCTTTCAAAATCACGGATGCAATCAACATTTCTCTTTCATTCAAGATCTTCGAGAGTGAATGCATATACTCAATTCCTCGAGTGATATCGAGTCG
>JALRFC010000122.1 GCA_023253875.1 Candidatus Kapaibacterium sp. | reverse complement strand
TAGAGTAATTGTTGAATATGTCCGGGAACATTGCTGACTAGTGCCGGAACTGCATATTTCATGATTGTGTTGAACTCTTCTTCTGTATTGATAGTATACACACCTAGGAGAATACCGTGTTCTCTGGCATCTTCTGCTTTTTTATGTGTAATTTCTCGCAGTGAGCACACAAATCCTTCACAACCAATATCTGAGGCGATTTCACTCGGTAATCTTTTATCACCGGGTAATTGAATCGCGGCTGTATGAAACTGAGGATAATGCAAATTGATATATCGCAAACTCTCATGATGAAATGAGCTAAATAGCGTAACATCTTGCATGTCGAGTGCCAATACATGGTCAAGGATAATCAATAATCTCTCGATTCCATCTTCCTCTTTACCGGGTGGTTTGATTTCAATATTCACACATGTCTCATGCTGTTTCAAAATCTGCAATGCATCGCTGAGAAGTGGAATATGTTCATTGCTGAATGATGCATTGAACCAAGATCCGGCATCCAATGTTGAGAGTTCTTCAAAAGTATGAGCTCGAACATATCCTTTGCCATTTGTTGTCCTGCCCAGTACTTGATCATGCATCAATACAGCTTTATTATCCAAAGTGATTTGCACATCCACTTCAACCATGAGCGCACCGGCTGAAATTGCATGTTGAATAGAAGTACATGTATTCTCCGGAGCAGTGCCGGAAGAACCTCGATGAGCAACGACAAATCTCTCGAGTCCATTGATTTTAGATCGAAGCGTATAGGAATGAGGAATATCGTTTGCAGACATGAGCTCTATGCAATGAAGGTATGAAGGTGAATCCCAAATTTATGCTGATTTACTCTGCAATATAAATCAAAAAATGTCGTCAGTCCACAGGTTTTGAGCGATAATCCAAGCATTTTCCACCGTTGATAATTTTCTTTTTGAGACTTCAGTCAATTACGGTAGTTTGGGTTTGCATCTTATCCTTTTCGGATATCGTGTTTTTTCACCAGTTTATGGCTCCCATGAGGAGGAATAGTAGTTATGGAAGGTAATTTTTCAAATCGCGTGCAAGATGTGATCAGACTGAGTAGAGAAGAAGCGCTCAGATTGGGGCATGATTATATCGGTACCGAACATTTACTCTTGGGGATCATCCGTGAAGGAGAGGGAATCGCAGTAAAAATCCTCAGAAATGTTGGTATAGATCTCTTCAAACTCAAGAAATCAATCGAAGATACGATCAGAACAAGCAGTGGTACTTTGACCATTGGTAATATTCCGCTGACAAAGCAAGCTGAAAAGGTATTGAAGATAACATATCTCGAGGCCAAACTCTATAAATCAGAAGTTATTGGAACAGAGCATCTGCTTTTGGCATTACTTCGTGATGATGATAATATAGCGGCTCAGATTCTATCCCAATTCTCTGTTTCCTATGAAGATGTTCGCAAGGAATTGGATAATATCATCAATGGTAAGAATACTTCTTCCAAGCCTGAAAAAATGCGTTCATCATCTAAATCTCAACAACCAGATAAACAGAAAACACCTGTGTTGGACAATTTTGGTAGAGACTTGACCAAATTAGCCAATGAGGGTAAACTTGATCCCGTTATCGGCAGAGAAAAAGAGATTGAACGCGTGGCGCAAGTATTATCAAGAAGAAAGAAAAATAATCCTGTATTGATCGGCGAACCCGGAGTTGGTAAAACTGCCATTGTAGAAGGTTTGGCCTTGAAAATCATGGAGAAAAAAGTCAGCCGTGTATTGTTTGACAAAAGAATCGTGACTTTGGATTTGGCCTCTCTTGTTGCAGGAACAAAGTATCGCGGTCAATTCGAAGAACGCATGAAGGCTGTGATGAATGAGCTTGAAAAAGCAAAAGATGTGATTCTCTTCATTGATGAATTGCATACCATCGTTGGTGCGGGTGGTGCTTCCGGCTCTTTGGATGCTTCCAATATGTTCAAACCAGCGCTCGCTCGTGGCGAAATCCAATGTATTGGAGCTACAACGCTGGATGAGTATAGACAGTATATCGAAAAAGATGGAGCATTGGATCGTCGCTTCCAAAAAGTGATGGTTGAACCTCCAACTCCTGAGCAAACCATACAAATCATCAATAATGTCAAAGACAGATATGAAGCCCATCATGGCGTGAAATACTCCGAGGAGTCTGTTCAGGCCTGCGTGAAATTAGCAGAGCGTTATATCACTGACAGACATCTTCCTGATAAGGCTCTTGACGTATTGGATGAAGCTGGAGCAAGGGTTCATCTAGCAAATATCAATGTTCCGACTTCTATCACGGAGATTGAACATAAAATCGAAGATGCAAGACAACAGAAGAATAGCGTTGTCAAAGCTCAGAATTTTGAAGAAGCCGCAAGACTTCGTGATTTGGAAAAGCGATTGCAACAAGAGCTTGAAACCGCGAAGGAAGAATGGGAAAATTCTGCAGGCAAATCATTGTTCACCGTAAGTGAAGAAGACATCGCCGATGTGGTTGCCATGATGACCGGCATTCCGGTCAATAAGATTGCTGAAGGTGAATCTCAGAAATTGCTGAAGATGGCCGAAGAACTCAAAGGAAAAATCATCGGTCAAGATGAAGCAGTCGAACAATTGGCAAAAGCAATTCGACGTGCCAGAGCCGGACTCAAAGATCCCAATCGTCCGATTGGATCATTCATGTTCCTTGGTCCGACCGGCGTTGGAAAGACAGAACTCGCAAAAGTTCTTGCAAAATATATGTTTGATTCAGAAGATGCATTGATTCGTGTAGATATGAGTGAATACATGGAAAAATTCGCTGTATCAAGACTTGTCGGGGCTCCTCCGGGTTATGTTGGTTATGAAGAAGGCGGACAATTGACGGAAAAAGTGCGCAGAAAACCATATAGCATCGTATTACTTGATGAAATTGAGAAAGCACATCCGGATGTGTTCAATATTTTATTGCAAGTATTTGATGATGGTATTTTGACTGATGGCTTGGGACGAAAGATTGACTTCAAAAATACCGTCATCATCATGACATCAAATGTCGGCGTACGTGATATCAAAGCAGGTGGTTCAATCGGATTTTCCGATAAATCTCCTGATGGTCAATATGATCAGATGAAATCCACGATTGAGGAATCAATGCGTCGCATGTTCAATCCTGAATTTTTGAATCGTATTGATGATTATATCGTATTCAAACAATTGAAGAAAGAACATATTCATGCAATCATAGATATTCAGCTTGAAAAACTCCTGAAGCGAATGCAGTCATTGAACATTGAACTTATACTTTCTCCGGAAGCAAAAGATTTTCTCGTTGATAAAGGTTATGATGAAAAATATGGTGCAAGACCTCTTCGCAGAGCCTTGCAAAAGTACTTGGAAGATCCTTTGGCTGAGGAATTATTGAAGTCTGTTGTCAAGGAAGATACATTGGTTGAAGTGGATTACTCCTCGCAATTACAAGAACTTACATTCAGTGTCCTCCCAAAACCAAAGAAAGAACTTCCTCCTGTAGAGTCTATTGACATTGAGGAAGATCCTTCACCTGAGGCGGATTCTTTATCAACGAAGTAATTTCTGCTTACATCATATTGTGTATATTTGGCCGAATGTCATATTCGGCCATTTTTTTTGGGATTCATGAATAGCAAAGCATTAAGAACAGATATTCCGGCAGGGCTTGTTGTATTTCTGGTAGCTCTCCCTTTATGTTTAGGCATAGCACTTGCATCAGGTGCACCTTTGATGTCCGGAATCATTTCCGGAATCATAGGTGGTATCATTATCGGATTTATGAGTGGTTCTCAAACCAGCGTAAGCGGACCTGCTGCCGGTTTGGCAGCTGTAGTCCTCGCATCTATACAGCAATTGGGTTCTTTTGAAGTATTTCTTTTCGCTGTCATTCTTTCGGGATTGATGCAACTCGCACTCGGCATAGCCAAAATGGGGTATATAGCGGATTTTTTCCCTTCTAATGTCATCAAAGGACTACTGGCTGCCATCGGTATTGTGCTCATTCTAAAGCAAATTCCACATGCAATTGGATATGATGCTGACCCGGAAGGGGATTTCAGTTTTATCAATCCAACCGGTGAAAATACTTTTGCCGGATTATTCCATGCGATCGAATTCATAACGCCCGGTGCCATACTCATCTCTTTGATTTCATTGGCCATCTTATTGTTGTGGAATAAAACTCCATTCAAACATATTACCTTCCTACCACCTTCACTCATTGTAGTATTGGTCGGAATAGGATTATCCTTCTTTTTTCAGATTGCGGCACCTTCATTCATCATTGGCCATGAACATATGGTGAATATTCCTGCAATTGATTTCTCTGCATTGGGTTCATTCGTGCATCCACCTGATATTTCTCTATTGTTGAGAACAGATATTTGGATTGTAGCAGTGACATTGGCAATAGTTGCATCACTGGAAACGCTTCTGAATCTTGAAGCGGTGGATAAAATTGATCCACAGAAACGACATTCACCACCAAATAGAGAGTTAATAGCACAAGGAATTGGAAATATATGTGCAGGCATATTTGGTGGAATTCCGGTAACATCAGTGATCGTAAGAAGTTCGGTCAATATTCAAACCGGAAATGAAACAAAAGCCTCGGCTATTTTTCATGGTCTCTTATTATTATTGAGCGTATTGTTTTTAGCACCGATCATGAATATGATTCCGCTTGCTTCATTGGCTGCAATATTATTGGTGACAGGTTATAAACTTGCTAATATTACATTGTTCAAGTCCATGTATGCGAAAGGAATCGAACAATTTATTCCATTTGTTGCAACAGTATTGGCAATTGTGTTCACTGATTTATTGATCGGAGTATTGGTTGGACTAGCCATTTCCATTGCATTTTTGATGGTCAGTAATTTCAGGAATCCTTATGTAAAGCAAAATTATACTTTGCATGTGGGGGAAGTTATGCGATTGGAATTACCAAATCAAGTGACCTTTTTAAATAAGGCTTCCATAAAGGAAACGCTCTATGATATACCTAGCAATATGAATGTTGTCATAGATGCAACATCGAGCGATTATATAGATCATGATATCATTGAAATCATTGAAGATTTCAAAGAGTCAGTTGCCCCTGAGAAACAAATTCGTTTGAATATACTTGGACAGAAATCAAAGTATCAATTGAAAGATCATGTCCAATTCGTGAATGTTCTAGGTAAAGAAAAAAGAGATGGTTTATCTTCAAAAGAGATACTAGATCTTTTGAAGAAAGGGAATCAACGATTTGTTAGCGGTGAATTATCGAAGAAAGATTTTACCAAACAAGTTGAGATTACGTCCAAACAGCAGAATCCGATGTGTGTGATCATTGGTTGCATTGATTCACGCACAACCCCTGAGATTCTCTTTGATGCCGGATTGGGAGATATCCTAACTATTCGCATTGCAGGAAATATCATAAGTCAAGAGATTATTGGCAGTCTGGAAATTGCATGTTCTAAGCTCGGAGCAAAATTGATTGTTGTAAAGGCGCATTCACAATGTGGTGCTGTTACTTTATCAATGAATGATGTAAATGAACATAGCATGGGAGCAATAACTTCAAAAATCAAACATGTTGCTGAGCAAATTGGAGCATTCCCTTTGCGCCATGATGGTACAGATGATATGATCATCGAAACAGTTTCAAAGCAGAATGCAATTGAGGGCGTACAAGAGATTCTCACTCTTAGTCCTTATTTGGCTGATAAAGTAAGTAAAGGTGAATTGGGTATTGTAAGTGCCTATCATGATATCAGCACAGGTGAAGTGCATTTCGATCGCATGGTTTCAGGTTCTCACATTGATGCATCATCCAAGTAAAGAATGACTTCATTTGTGGATGTTCGTATATCCACTTGTAATTGACTGAGTGGCTTTTTGGGCGGTCCTGCAATTGGATCGCCTTTTTCATTGAAGATGCCTCCATGACATCTACAATGAAAGGAATGTTGAGTATCATTCCATTCCACCATGCATCCAGCATGCGTACAAGTTGCATTGAAAGCCTGTATCTCTCCCATGGTATTTTGTACAATGATCA
>JALRFC010000121.1 GCA_023253875.1 Candidatus Kapaibacterium sp. | reverse complement strand
TTTTGCAATCGATTGGACAATTTTCTCGCTTTTTCTTTTTCGATTAATTCATCGAAATCTTGAGGCAGTGTCCATGATTCCGGAAGATTACCAAGATCTATCTCAGGATATTGCTCTTCAACTTTTTCGAGTATACGCTTGAATTCAATTTGTGCTTGTTGAAGACTGAGCTCAGTTGCATGTACTTGCTCGGTGATGGCATGTTCTAAACTGCGAATCTCACCTTCAGCATTACGCACTTGCTGTCTTCTCTCCTTGAAATCTCGTGCTTTATCTTGTCTTTGAGAAATTGCTTCTTGTAAACTCTTGACACGTTCTTCTTCCTCAACTAAATCCGATGCAACGGCATTCATTGAAGATTCAAGCATGGATTGTTCATTTCCAGCTCTTTCTTGTTCATCGTTGAGATAATGTAATTGCTCTGTTTTTTGTGAAATAATTTCTTCCAATCTACGAATCTCAGATGCTACGGATCTTTCTTCACCACGCTTTTGCACGAGAGCAATTTCGGATTGTCTGAATGCATTCTCTGAATTAATCAATTGATTATCAGTGTCTTGAATGCGTGTCAAAATTGCTTTTTTGAGCTCATCGGCTTCGAAGCGTTTTGAATTGACATCATCCATTGCTTCATGCAAACTTGAATTATTTCCTTTGAATGCTGTGAGTTCTTCATTGAGATTATGCAATGTTTCATCTTGCTTTTCCCGAGCTGCTTCAAGTGCCTCTTTACGATAACGCAATTTGGAGATACCTTGTTCGAAGACATTCCTTTCATATTCAGCTTTACGAACCTGCTCGGTCAGCTTTTTGATGTCTATGGCATCATATTGTGTTTTTGTGGAAGCAATCTCGGCAAGAAGAGTTTCGATTTCTTTTGACAATGCATCCAATGCTTTTTGTTGTTTGGCAATCTGTTCACGTCTGCCAATACGTTTCCCTTCGGAAGAAGATATAGAACCACCTCGAATAATACCTTCGGCTCCGTAGATCTCGCCACGAAGAGTAATGCATGTAAAATCTGGATATGTTCTTCGTAATTCCTTTGCCAAGTCAGCAGATTCAACAATGAGTGTTTTGCCAAGAAGAAGTCTGATTGCATTTCTGATGGAGTCATCCACTGATACAATTTCACTTGCCCAACCGATGATGCCTGATTGACTAGGTTGTTTGCCGGGTGCAGGACTTGTCGGTATGAATTCTCGACATAAAAAGGAAGCTTTTCCTTTGGATGCTTTTTCAAGTTCTGCGCATCCCTCTTGTGCATCAGCAATGGTGTCAACAACGAAATAACCACCTGCATCACCCAGAGCCGCTTCAATTGCAATGCCAATGGATTCATCTGCATTGATGATTTCAGCAAGAGTGACTTTTCCTGAAGCGGGATTCCATGTTTTGGATGTTGACAAAAACACCGAAGATTCTTTTGTCTCAACAAGATTGGAAAGGAATTCAATGGATGCTGTCAAGCGACCCTTCTCATTCTGTTTATTGGCAATCGTCTCAGTTAAAGTTCCAATGCGTGATTGCAATTCCGCACTTTGTTCTTGTGCATCTTGCAATGTAACTTCGGCTTCACGTAAAGAATTAGCAAAACGTTCTTGTTCTTGTGAATTGGAAGCAATTTCTTGTATCACATGTGCAAGTGATTGTTTGGTGCCAGAGATTTCACCATCAGTTTCCGCAATGCGTCTTTCGAGTCCTGCAATGCGCTCTGATGCTCTATCTGAGGCGGATCTTCTTTCTGCAATAGTTTTGTCTAGTATTGACAATATCTCATCATATTGTTTAGCTTCCCCACGAAGTTCTTGAGCTTTCGTACGTACTTCTTCTCTTGCTTCACGTAGATTCTTGACTTCTGCTTCAAGTGCATCACATTGAGCATGTAATTCTGCAATTCTCTCTTTTGATTTCTCGAGTGAATTCATTGCATCGCTTTTGGCATGCTCAGCTTCTTTGGCTTGATCCATCGCGCGCACGATGGCTTCACTGAATGCTTTGATTCTTTCGATGCTTACTGCTTTCTGCTGAGACATGGCAGCCAAATGCTTGCTGGAATCATTCAGTTGACTCTGCAATTCACGCATTTCTGCTTCGAATTGTTCTGCCTCAGCTTCTAGTGCAATACGTGCTTGCTCGGCATCGTATAATGCTTTTTCCAATTCTGTTTTCCGTTCAAGAAGTGGAATGAGCTCGGCTTTTTTTGCAACAAGTAGGGCATCAATTTTTACATAATCATGATGCAGAATCCATGTTTCTGTTTGACGTAATTCATCGGTGATTTCGCCATGTAGTTTTGCTTTTTCTGCTTGACGTTGTAAAGTGTACACGGTCTTTTGCACTTCACGCATGATGTCTTGCACACGCTCCACATCGGCTTTAATAGATTCAATCCTACGTCTAGTTTCTTTTCTACGGGCTTTGTATTTGGTAACTCCTGCAGCTTCTTCGAAGAGATGTCTCCGATCATCGGTTCTATCGCTCAATATTTTTTCAATCATCTTGAGCTCAATCACGGAATATGCATCGGCACCCATGCCGGTATCCATGAAGAGATCAATGATATCGCGTAAACGACATTGGGTTTTGTTCAGGAAATATTGACTTTCACCATTGCGATAGAGTCTTCGTGTCAGCGTCACTTCGGAATATTCAGTTGGGAGAATATTCCGATTATTTTGAATCGTGAGTGAAACCTCTGCAAGTCCAACGGGGCGACGTGTTCTCGTGCCATTGAAAATCACATTTTCCATAGCATCAGAGCGAAGAACAGATGTTTTTTGTTCGCCGAGTGCCCATCTGATTGCATCTACGATATTCGTTTTACCGCAACCATTGGGACCGACAATTGCTGAGAGTCCCCCTTCAAATCCAAGTGAGGTCTTTTGTGCAAATGATTTAAAACCGATGATATCGACAGATGATAAATACATAGTGATTCATGAGTGAGAATAGAGTCTCGGGATCCCGAATATGCCTGACAAAAATACAAAGTGTACATGTTTTGCCCTGCCTTGCGTTTTCCACATGTCCCCATAGGAGAAAAAGCCATAACTTTGTGAAAACGAGAGATTTATCCACTGTTTTTCCCCAAATTTTCCAAATCCATGACTAGAATTGGCGCGCATAAACGAATCTTGCATCTTTTGATTGTCCAGATACTGTGGATAATCACGGGACTAGTCATGAAGGCAGAAACACGTGATCCAATTATTTTGCATCATGCTGATGTATTATCTGGTTCGGAAACACCCACAGGACCAATCAGACAGTGTCGAGGTAAAGTGCATCTTTCTCAAGGGAATGTATCTGTCAAATGTGATTATGCGCTATGGAACATCAATAGCAATTCGATTGAGATGTCGGGAAATGTTGTGATACTTCAGGGAACAATGACTCTGTCCATGCCTTCCGGCTCCTATGATGGTGGCTCGAAATTGGCCAGAGGAAGAGGTGGTGTGAAAGTCTTCGATCGAGGGAGAACGGTAAAAGCACTCTATGGTGATTATTCCACGGAATCATATCTCGCAAGATTTTATGGAAATGTATCCGTAGAAGATGATTCTACATTAATCCATGCCGATTCAGCACATTATGAAAGATCTACCAGACGCAGTCTTGCATTTGGAAGGGTTGTGGTTTTAAGCAAGAATAATCCTGCAATCATCGAGGGTATGTTTGCTGAAAGTATTCCGAATGAGGAAATGACAAGAATAACAGGAAGACCAATCTTATTCTTGATAGATAGCACCAAGAAGAATGACACTATTCGCATTGAAAGAAAACAGGAGTCGGGAAAAAAATCCAAAAAGATTGTTCAAACTCAGGATTCCATTTCCATCAAGCAGTCATTTGCTTATGATACAATGACTGTAATCGCTGATACACTTGAGACTTCATCATCGAGAGGGAATATATATGAAGCAAAACAGAATGTGGAAATCATGAGGGCAGGCATGGCCGGACTATGCAATAATGCACTGTTCAAGCCGGATAATGATACATTGAGATTGGAGGGTAAACCTATGATTTGGTTTGATTCGACGATGATGACTGCGGATTCAATGTATATTCTCATGAACAAGAGATCACTTGTCAAAATTGATGCTTCCGGTTCTGCATTTACATTGACAAAAGATGATACACTTCGTCCGCAAAGGGCACAGCAATTGAGTGGGAAGCATATTGCAATAACAGTGTCGCAAGACACGATTCAACGTATTATCTCGGAAGTTCAAGCCAAGAGTGTGTACTTTCTCTTGAGTGAAAAGGGAGTGCCGGAAGGTGTCGCAAAAAATGCATGCGATACAATTGTCGTTCGATTCGAAGCAGGTGAACCAGAATCAATCATCTGGATTGGTGGCGTACAAGGTGAAGTTGTTCCAGAACATGAAATAGAGGGCAAAGAGATGACATTTGATTTACCCGGGCGACCCGAAGAAAGAAAGAGGCCTATCAAACGATCCAGAGTATATGTGCATCATTGATTAGGAAAGTACATCTATATCCAAAGAAATATCCATGGCACTGACCGAATGCGTGATTGCTCCAACAGATATGAAGTCAACGCCTGTCATCGCATAATTCCGAACGGTTGACAGCGTAATATTCCCTGAAGATTCTGTCTCCATTGCACGATTCACAAGCTCCACTCCTGCTTTTGTTTGTTCAACAGTGAAATTATCGAACAAAATTCTTTGCACGTGACCGCATTCAAGAATTTCAATGACATCCTGTAGTGAATCGGCTTCCACTTCAATGGGAATATCTTCGGGAATATACTCTTTACAAATGCGAATTGCTTCTTTGATTCCACCTGCCGCTGCAATATGATTGTCCTTAATCATCGCCATATCATATAAGCCCATGCGATGATTTGTTCCGCCTCCCATTCGAACGGAGTATTTGTCGAGCTCTCTCCAACCGGGAATGGTTTTTCTTGTATCGAGAATGCGCGCGCCGGTTCCTTCAATTGCTTGTACATATGTGGCAGTGAGCGTTGCCACACCACTCATTCTTTGCATGAAATTCAAAGCTGTTCTCTCGCCGGAAAGCAAATCTCGAGCTTCGCCATCAATCTCCGCGAGAATCATACCGGGTTCCACAATATCGCCATCTTGAACATGTTTCACCCAAGTAATGCGATTATCACTTACGATCTGAAATACCATTCCTGCAACGGATAATCCACATGCTATGCCATGTTGTTTGGCAATGAATGTTCCATGTGACCATGCGCCGATTTCCGGAAAAATACTTTCCGCAGTCACATCTCCCGTTCTGATGTCTTCATTCAATGCAATTTGTATGAGTCGAATTATTTCTGAATTATGCACGATGCTCAAGTGATGGTGATCAAGATTTCTTTTTCATGAAAGCATATAATGGAATGCCGGTTAGCACAAGTAATACACCTGGAATTGTTGTTCCTGGTTTGAAGAATAATAAATCCATGATGATTGCACCGGCAAAGGCAATATATATTGCGGGTAATACGGGATATCCAAATGCTTTATATGGTCTGTCGGCATCGGGTCTTTTCTTACGCAGAATGAAGATGCCATATATCGTGAGAATATAGAATATCAAAACGGCTGTTACCACATAATCCAATAATGCGCCATAAGTACCGGAGAGACATAATAGGGAAGCCCAGATAGCTTGAATGATCAGGGCAATACCGGGTACCCCATTCTCATTAAGATTGCCTGCTTTTGCAAAAAAGAGTCCGTCTTTTGCCATAGCGAAATATGCACGGGCTCCGGACAAAATAATACCATTATTACAACCAAATGTTGAAATCATGATGAGACCCGCCATTATTGCTGCACCACCAGCACCAAAGATTATTTCAGCGGCGGCGGCTCCCACTCTGTCGCTTGTGGCAAATTGGATGCCTCTTGCCATTACATCGCTTCCTTCCGGAAAGCCAATTACGGGGAGAACATGCATATAAGCGACATTTGCGAGGATATAGAGTAAAGTGACTATACCTGTGCCGATTGCAAGACTGAGTGGAATATTTTTAGATGGTTCTCGAACCTCACCGGCAGTGAATGTGATATTATTCCAAGCAT
>JALRFC010000120.1 GCA_023253875.1 Candidatus Kapaibacterium sp. | reverse complement strand
ATGTATAATGTTCTTCAAAGCATCAGGCTTTTGGCTGATGGTTGTACAATGTTCAATGAACATTGTGCTATCGGCATTGAAGCAAATGCAGAGAAGCTTGAATACTATAATCAAAATACACTCATGCTTGTCACTGCATTGAATACTCATATTGGATATGACAATGCCGCAAAGATTGCCAAATATGCTCATAAAACCGGTGGGACTTTGCGTGATGCGGCCATAGAACTTGGTCTTGTGAACGGCGAAGATTTTGATCAATGGGTGCGTCCTCAGGACATGCTCGGACCTAATATGTGATTTCATGAAACATGTACAAGCTGATTTTTTTACCGGTGCATCTGCCCCAATCCATTTTCCGAATAGTGAATTTCCGGAAATTGCTTTCATTGGTCGGTCTAATGTTGGAAAATCCTCTTTGATCAATAGCATCGTGCGTAGAAAGCAATTGGCATTGACCAGTTCTACGCCCGGAAAGACTCAGCAGATTAATTTCTTCATGGTAGAGCAAGTTTGGATGCTCGTTGATTTGCCCGGCTTCGGTTATGCCTCTGTTGGAAAAACAAAAAGACTGGAATTTTCAAAACTGAATTATTCCTATCTTGAGGCCCGAGATCAATTAAAGATGGTTTGCTTGCTCCTCGATAGTAGGCATGATCCTTCGCAAATTGATATGGGTCTCATTGAATGGCTTGAAATGCATGGTATCAAGTATACTATTATCTTGACCAAATGTGATAAAATCAAATCAACCATGATTGAAGAACGGAAAGAACAAATCAAAGGATTGGTGCAGTTCTGTTCGCATTGCATTGATGTACTTCCATATTCTTCTGAGACCGGCCTCGGAAGAGAACAACTATGGGGTATCATTAAAAGGGAATCGGCCTCCGGAGACATCATTGGAAAAAAAGCATGAAGCAATTATTCATATATTTTGTGTGTACAGTAACCTTCGGCATTCAAATCCTGAATGCCCAGCAAGGTGGCTCTAATTATTCTATCTTCGGGATCGGTGATATTAGGCAATCAATCGGGGCATATTATGATGGACTTGGTGGCACGCAATATGCCGTTCCTTCATTTCATGCAGTGAATATTGCCAATCCTGCCATGTGGTCTGAATCTAAACTCACACGTTTACAAATAGGATTTAGATTCACACAAACGGCCATAGAACAACAAGATTTGTCAGCGTCTCAGAACTTTGGAAAACTCGATGGAATCGCCGCCACATTTCAAGTGGACACAGCAATGGGTATTTCCATCTCTGGTGGCATTTATCCATTTAGTGTTGTTCAATATTCAGTATTGACTCCAGTTCAAGCTGGGATTAGCGGGTTAACTGATTTATCAGGTGGAGCACTCAATTATGGAAGAGGCGGTGTGAGCGCCGCATTCATTGGTAGTTCCTGGAAGCCGATTCAGGGGATTACAGTGGGTTTTGCCGCATTGAGATTATTTGGAAATATCAGTAGAGTCATACAAACTGAGTTATATACACAGCCATTCATATCAGTCAATCAAAGGACGGATCGTTTTTTTGGTTCAGGTTTTAAGTTGGGAATTGCGGCTAATCCTGTCAAAGGACTGACAGTAGGTGTCGGTGCAAGCATCTATTCCGATTTGGAATATGATTCAGATTTTCGACAAAGCACACTCAATACCGGCGGCGTTGCTTATGATACCGTCTTCATGCAAAAAGGCATTTCATCATTGCCAATGCAATTGGGCTTTGGACTCAGTTATATATCAGGCAGATGGATGGTGGCAAGCGATCTAGAAATGCAGGATTTATCTTCAATTTCATATTCTCAAGGGAAATCACTCTTCCGATCAGGCAGAAGAATTTCACTCGGATTGTCACGGTTACGATCATATCAATTGGGTACTGATTATATTGACAAAGTACAATTCAATGTCGGTGCCGGTTGGAATCAATTGTATTATTCTGTGAATGGCATTGATATTGATGAATATTATGGCTCATTCGGTATGCAATTACCCATTGCCGGATCTGCAATGATTGATCTCGCATTGCAGGGCGGTATGCGGGGAAATACAGAATTGGTCAGAGAACTATTCCTTCGCTGTGGATTTTCAGTCAGTGCCGGTGAAGTATGGTTCAAGCCATTCATTAGGGAATAAATCCTATAGGAAAACTCCATGAGAGAATTATCAACACTCGCAACGCTTGAAGGTCGTTCAGTCATTCGCGACATTTTTCGCGAACTTCGATTTGATAGACAGATGAGTTCATTCTCCGCTACGATGCTTATGTGGAGAATGTGCACCAAAGAAACTGATTTAAAACGATTCTCCGTGCAAGAGGTACATATTCTCTATCCACTCGGAACAATGGCGGGGACATCGCTCTGGCTACAAGAAATCATCAATCGCTTCTATTATTCCACCATCAATTCATTCGTGTATTTTGGGGCAGCAATTCTGCTTGTTACGGTTGGATTGAGAAGAATCTATGATACAATTCCTGACTGGATGGTCGTAGCAAGTATTTCCCTTGAAGCTATTCTACTTGGTATGATGTTTTTCATCATGTATTTTTCTCCATTGGATGAAGAAGAAGGCGATGAACAAAGCAATGCAGATAGAAGCAGGGAATTTGGTGAATTATTGAGAGAAGTCGGAGAGATTTCAAGAGACTATGCCGCTATGGCTGTTCGTTTGGAACAAATCACCGATGCAATGCAAGAAATGAGTGTACGACAAGAAGCTCTCATTTCAACAACGCGAGATTCCGTACAAATTGCAGCACAGGCAATTGCACCCAATCCCGAGCTCATTGAAACACTCAAACAAACTGGTGATCAATTCAAATCATTCAATGTGATTGTTGAATCATTGGCTCAATCGGCTCAAGAACTCAGAAAAGAAGAAATCGAATTTGCTGTGAGAAGAGAATTAGAAAAAATAATTGCTGATACTGTGGTCAAGGGTTATGTCCATAAAGGTGAATAAAACAGGGAAAAGAAGGGGAGCTGAGATTTATTTCGTTCTCTATCTTTCTGCGCTCATTTTGCTCCTTCCGGGAAAGCAAGAAAAAAAGTCTTCTGAAGCAGTGGATGCCATTACGTCTTTGTTCCAACAATCATTCTCATTATTACCCGAGAAGAATTCCCTCCTCTGTAGAATTACGACTGATTCAACCGGTGCCTCCATACTACAACTGGATACTTCAAATGTCCTTCTATTGACTGGGAATGTCCGAGACATAACATTTGAATGCATCGTTGAAGATCAACATAATGATGAAGTGATTCACGTTGCATCCAAAGAAGGAGAACATTTTAGTATTGTCTATGATTCTACAAAAAAACTTGTCTTCTTCTCTTGGCATCCTCCAATTTCGATGTTGACTTCATTGAATACATCAATGAGTTATGTCGTTACAGTAAAAGCCAAGGCAAAACCCTTCATTAGCGGAAAAAATCCAGAATTACAACAATTACTCAAAAGCACGGATGCAACTTTGCAAACGGAAGCACGATTTAGTATTTCAATTCTGACCGAAGGCCTCGGCGATGCGCCACCCAAAATTGTCTATATGCCGGCTGAAACTACCTTTACACGTATGATCTTTCAGTCAAATCCTACACCACAATTACCCATTACACCTGATATAAATAGTCAGAAAATTGGAACTCCTGTAATAGAACAAGAATTCGCGCTCCAGCCAAGAGATTCCAAGATGGAAGTCATGGCTTCTCAAAAATGGCAAAACAAAATTTTTGTGCAAGGAATTTATACTCCCAATGATTATGCAGAAAGACCAATTGTTACTGTTGTGTACGGTAAAAATGATAATTCCGGCACTGCATCTCTTGAGGATTATAGAGAAGGTTCAATCCTCGTTGGAGGTATAGCCCCGTCAAACAATGCCATGACAGTGAAAGTAACTGGCAAAAGAAAATATGATAATAAGGAAGTCTCAACAGAATTTATCGTTGACCCCAAAAAATTAAATGACCCCATTATTCCAAATTTTATGTATCCATATTATGAGTTTACCTTCAAACCCGAAATGCCAAGTTCCAATAATTTGGATGCTCGTGCAGTTTTGAAAAATTCACAAAGGATATTAGAGGATAATCAGCAAGGAAAACCATTTACGTATAAACCTGATATAGAAGATACAGGCAAGACAGTATATTTTGAACGTTTGATTAATGGCAAGCCGATAGGAAAATCCTATGCAATACGGATTAAATCATTTGAACCTCCGCAAATAGTCGGGAAGACAAATAAGGAAGATCTAATAGAGGTGTTTGTCAGATCCTTCGGAAAATTTGATGGAAGACCAAACAGAAGTAAGATTCTGATTAATGAGGCAAATTCAAAAAATGTCATTACAGCACAGGATAATAGTGCAGACTTCGATGCTAAAGATGGATTTAACACAAATCAAAAATTCTCGATCAGACCAAAAGACAAGTCAAAACCATTTTCAGCAGTGATATATGCGATTGATAAATATGGAAAACAATCCGACCCCATATATATTGAATCGGACTAATCCACCAATCAATATTGCCTGCTATTCTATGAAGAATGCCATAAATTCAGTAATTTCATGTGATTCAGACGATAATACATTGAGCAAATCGAATAAGGTATAGCATGGATATTTTTCAAAGATGTATCGAATTTACAAGAGCCGATGAAGTAAAAGCATTGGGTCTGTACCCATATTTTCGTGAGATTCAGGAAAATGAAGGTCCTGTTGTCTCCATTGAAGGCCGTAAAATCATTATGGCCGGTTCGAACAATTATCTTGGACTGACAGCGCATCCTCGTGTAAGACAGGCTGCGATTGATGCCATCAATAAATATGGAACCGGTTGTTCGGGTTCTCGATATTTGACAGGGACTATCGATTTACATATTCGACTCGAAGAGGAATTAGCCAAATTTCTAGGTTATGAGTCCTGCCTATTATTCTCTACCGGTTATCAGACAGCACTTGGCGTTATCAGTGGGCTTGTCAGTAAAGGCGATTATGTGATTTCCGATAAGGAAAATCATGCCTGTATCATCAATGGCGCAATGCTTGCAAAAGGTGGTTTTGCTGAATTTGTACGCTATAAGCACAATGATATTGAGGACTTGGAGAAAACGCTCAAACGCATTCCCGATAGTGCTGGCAAATTGATAGTGACAGATGGTGTATTCTCCGTTTCAGGTGAAGTGGTTGAATTACCCGGTATTATCGAAATGGCTGAAAAGTATGGTGCCAGAGTACTTGTGGATGATGCACATGCTACCGGAGTAATTGGTGATGGTGGTAGAGGAACTGCATCTTTGTTCAATCTGACACATAAGACAGATCTCACGATGGGTACATTCTCCAAAACATTCGCTTCATTAGGTGGATTTGTGGCAGGCCCGGAACGCGTAATCAATTTCTTGAAGCATCATTCACCAGCACTTATTTTTAGTGCAAGCCCAACTCCAGCTTCTTGTGCCGCCGCATTGGTAGCACTTGAGATATTGCAAGAACAACCTGAACTCGTCCAAAAACTCATCTCAAATGCAGACAAAATGAGAAAAGGTTTTGCCGAATTGGGCTTCAATGTTTACAATAGTCCAACCGGTATTGTACCGATTATCGTTGGCGATGTAGATTTGGCATTGGTCTTCTGGAGAAAATTATACGATAAAGGTGTTTTTGTCAATGCTTTTGTTCCTCCCGGTGTACCACCAAATATGAGCATGATGCGCACAAGCTATATGGCCTCTCATGAAGATGAACATCTTGAGAAAATACTCGAAGTATTTGCCGAAGTTGGCAAAGAATTAGGTTTGATTTCTTAATCTATCATTGCCCCATGAAATCAGCCATTCTCATACTTTCCTTCATGAGTTTTCTTTCCACAGTTTTTTCATCAGAAAATTCCGGAAAGAATCCTACTTATGTTATTCAAGTACAACAAGGAACTATGCTTCTCGGTGAAATCATCATCGAAACATTTCCTGAATTGGCACCAAAGCATTGTGCGAATTTCGACAGTTTGGTAATGAGTTCATTTTATGATGGAACGAATTTCCATCGCATAGATCCGGAATTCATGATTCAAGGTGGTGATCCAAATAGTAAGGATTCCACGAAAGGACCTGAAACTTGGGGCTTTGGACGACCCGATCAAAAGAAAATTCCGGCAGAATT
>JALRFC010000011.1:14147-19336 GCA_023253875.1 Candidatus Kapaibacterium sp. | reverse complement strand
GGATGAAGTGAAAAATTTACAAGGTGCATTGCTTTGGCAAGAAGCAACAAGTCCATTTGAAGTTTTCATTCGTACACAAGTTGCTTTGCAATTTTATATGCGTTCCTATTTTTCCATACAATATGCAAATGCCATATTGGGAATGGTATATATGGGTGCGGCGGTCCTTATCATCATCATCGGTATTCGTGGTTTGAAATTCATTCCATCGAGTGAACCATCCATCATTTTGTTTGCACTTAGTTTAGAATTCATATTGTTGATTGTCTATGCAGTCATGCTTATCTTCTCTCCAAAGGAAGATGAAAGAGAGCAAATACACTCTTCACATGATGGATCAAGTATTTTCTCAATTTTAGGAGGAAATACTCAAGATACCGGTGCAAAGAATGCTGAGGTGGAATCACTCCTGAAAATATTTATGACGCAATCGCCTGATTCAAAGAAGAAATAAACCGTCCACAAGACGGTTTTTTTATTGGAACCAAGAGTATCGAGAATTCGTTAGAAAGGTAACACTAATAAGGAATGAATACATGAAACACTTCATGATCTCACCGACAATATTTGCAATATTTGGAATTATCATCATGTCAACCATAGGATGCACTGCTCAAGACCGCGCTGTTCCAACCGGTAATACTTCAAATGGAACAGTACATCAATTTACAGTCAATACAATTGATGGAGCAGCAAAGTCATTGGCTGACTATAAAGGTCGGGTCTTACTCATCGTGAATGTTGCATCTCAATGTGGCTATACAAGACAATATGCAAATCTGGAAGCATTGCATAAAGCACATGAATCAAAAGGACTCAGCATACTTGGATTTCCCGCAAATAATTTTGGCGGACAAGAACCTGGTACCAATGCAGAAATCAAGGAATTTTGTTCAACGAAATTCAATGTGACATTTGACATGTTTGAAAAGATTTCCGTAAAAGGTGGAGATAAACATCCACTTTATGCATTTCTCACTTCAGGTGGTGGCAATGGCGATTTGTCCGGTGAGGTTGGCTGGAATTTTGAGAAATTTCTTGTAGATAAACATGGTAGAATAGTCAAGCGCTTCAAATCCGGTGTTGATCCACTTTCTGAAGAATTGATTCAAGCTATAGAGCAAGAAGAAGCCAAATAATGGAATTCAGAATATATCGAATAAGATGCCTTGAAATTCAAGGCATTTTTTTTTGATGATGTTCTCCATACCATGGCTAATTTTGCTGAAATGTTACTCTGACACATAGTGGTATTTGCAATGCTTTTGAATGAAATCAAGAATGAAGTCGCATATTTAGAATCTTTGGTTCTTGAAGGTACAAACTTCCAATATGTATTAGATAAAGGTGCTCTCTTACTCAATGAACCTGAAGTACAACAAATCCCGGAATTACGAACTTCAATAATTCTCTTACTGATAAATGTACATTACTATTTAGGGAATACTCAACAAGCAAAAACATTGTGCGAGATTATTTTCAATACCATGACGAGTATTGAACATAGATATCATTATGCAAAGGGACTCATTGCTTTAGCCAATATCCATAAGAGTGAAAGTGAATTTGCAAAAGCAATTGAGCTGTGTTTGCAAGCAGAAGAAATCTTTGTGCTCGAGAATAACACAAATGGACTTGCTTCAACCTATACCAATATTGCCATCATGTATAGATTATTGGCTGACTATAAAAAGTCATTGGAGTATATGGACAAAGCAAGAAGACTCTATGAAGAATTAGGGAATGAACTTGGAGTTGCGGCAAATACGGGGAATATAGGTAATGTCTATTTTACCATGAGGCATTATGCCAAAGCACTCGAGTATCTAAGTCATGCTTTACACATACATGAATCTTCAAACGATCTTCGAGGTATTGCAAATAATTGCTTATCAATCGGAGGCGTATATTTATTAACCAATGATTATGAATTGGCTGAATCATATTTTCAGCGAGCGCTCGAGAATTTTATTCTCTTGAATGATAAATCAGGTGCTTCCCATGTGCAAAGTAATCTGGGAATTTTGTTTGAATATCTTGGGAAATTTGAAGAGTCCTATGAAATTCATAAACAAGTTCTTGAGTACTCAAAAGAAATACAAGACCCCATGTCCATAGCAATTCAATATGGCAATCTTGGGCATCTTTTCAAGAATCAAGATAATCCGAATTATGATCCTATACGTGCTGAAGATTATATCTTGAAAGCACTCGAAATTCATACTCAATTACAAACAAGGCAAGAAGAAAGCTCCAATCATAAGTCTCTGAGTGAATTGTATGAACAGACTCAACATTGGGAAAAAGCACTCATTCATTTAAAGCGATTCAATGAACTTCAGGCAGAGTTACTCTCCGAAGAAACAAAGCACAAGGCTGAGTTATTGGATCAACAAAGAAAAGCGGATGTGATAGAACGTGAAAAACTCATGCAATTAGCTCGCTATAAAGAACAAGAAAGAATGTTACATAGCATTCTCCCAAGTACGATAGCTGATAGAATCTTGGATGGGGAACAACACATTGTCGACTCGGCAAAAGATATCAGTATCTTCTTCTCAGACATCATGGATTTCACCTCGATGACTTCATCGATGTCTCCCGAATTATTAATCCAAGACTTGAATAGACTATTCACAGAGTTTGATAGGATTGCAAAGAATCATGGGATAGAAAAAATAAAAACTATAGGTGATTCCTATATGGCGGTATGTGGTGTCCCACAAAAAAGAGAAGATCATGCTGTGCGAATAGCTGAATTTGCCCTGGAAATTCTCTCTGCATCACAAACATTTTCAATTGGGACATTTCCTGTTCACTTACGTATTGGACTTCATGCAGGCGATGCAATTGCAGGTATAATCGGTGAGGACAAGTATAGTTATGACTTATGGGGAGATGCTATCAACATTGCAAGTAGAATGGAAAATACCAGTGAAAAAGGTAAAATTCATATCACAGAATATTTTAAGAATTTAATAGAATTTCACCCACATTTTCAATGTGTCTCCCGCGGAATATTGGATATCAAAGGAAAAGGTCCGATGAAAACATATTTCCTCGATCACTCAAATAATTCCTGATTGTTTCGGCTTTCTTTTCCAAAATGTTTATAGCATAATGAAGTCGCTTCTCGGCCTCTTTGTGTTCTTTGCAAAAATCCTTGTTGAATCAAGAATGGTTCATACACTTCTTCCAAAGTTCCGGCCTCCTCACCTACTGCAACTGCCAAAGTACCAACGCCTACAGGTCCTCCATTGAATTTATCTATGATGGCAAGCAGAATGCGCTTATCCATTTCATCGAGACCATATTCATCAACCTCCAATGCTGACAGTGCGATATGTGCAATCTCTTTTGTGATGGTACCTTTGCCTTTGATTTCTGCAAAATCTCTGGTTCTTCTGAGCAATCTATTCGCAATGCGCGGGGTGCCTCTAGATCTACGAGAAATTTCTTGAGCTCCATCTTCATCAATTGGAACATTTAAGATATTCGCCGATCGCACAATCACATGATACAGATCCTGATGAGAATAATAATCCAAACGACTGACAACACCGAAGCGTGAGCGCAATGGAGCAGTCAATAAACCTGCTCTCGTAGTGGCACCGACCAAAGTGAATCGTGGGATAGTGATTTGCACGGATCGAGCAGCGGGACCCGATTCAATCATGATGTCCAGCACATAATCTTCCATCGCTGAATACAGATACTCTTCAATCACCGGAGATAATCGATGAATCTCATCAATGAAGAGAATATCGCCTTCTTTCAAATTCGTGAGAAGTCCGGCGAGATCACCCGGTTTTTCCAATACAGGACCCGATGTTGTTTTTATCTCAGCTCGCATTTCATGTGCGATGATATGACTAAGCGTTGTCTTTCCCAAGCCCGGGGGTCCGGTCAATAATACATGATCCAATGCCTCGCCACGATTTCTCGCTGCTGCAATGAACACTTTTAAATTGTCAACAATTTTTGCTTGTCCCGTGAAGTCATCAAATGAAGAAGGACGCAATGTGATGTCTGTCTCATCTTCATGTGATCGTTGATTGCTGACGATGTCTGATTGCCTGTCTATGTGTTTTGCCATGACGAGTAGATTAATTATTTGTCAGAAAGACTCTTGTCCTTTGCTTTCATTCATCGGATTGGTAATTTCCAATCAAATCATGCATTGAGAGTGCAAATTAAAACTTCACAATGCCATACTAAAGTTTTTTGTTTCGGTGATTCCGCAATGTCATTTCTTCGAGTATCTCGGTTAGTCACAATTGAACGACATATTGCCGAGGAACAGCAATTCCATCCAACCGCAACAGGGGAATATTCCAGATTATTGAGAGACTTGACTCTTGCATTACGCATCATTGCTCGGGATGTACGCCGTGCGGGATTGAATGATGTGCTGGGCATTACAGATTCAACGAATATTCATGGTGAAACGGTCAAAAAGCTAGATGAATTTGCCAATGAAGTCATCTTTCGAGCCATGGATCATGGTGGACATCTCTGCGTGATGGCATCGGAAGAATCCGAGGGTATCATCAAAATCCCGGATGAATATCCCAAAGGGAAATATGTATTGCTCTTCGATCCTTTGGATGGCTCTTCAAATATTGATGTAAACACCACCATTGGTACCATCTTTTCCATCTATCGTAGATTGGATCTCAATTCCACTGAAGATGGAGATGAGCGTGATATTCTACAACCGGGTTATAAACAAGTTGCAGCAGGATATGCTTGTTATGGCAGTGCAACGACATTGGTCTATACTTCCGGACATGGCGTTGATGTTTTCACTTATGATCAAACCATTGGTGATTTTCTTCTTACGCATGAAAAGGTTCGCATGCCGAAACAAGGCAAAATCTATAGCGTGAATGAAGGAAATTATGGTCTATGGTCCGAAGGCATGAAACGTTATGTTGATCACTTGAAACAACAAGAACAAGGCAAGCCATATTCACTTCGTTATATCGGAACAGCAGTCGCTGATATTCATCGTACTTTACATTATGGCGGTATTTTCATGTATCCCGGTGATTCCAAGTATCCCAATGGCAAATTGCGCTTGCTCTATGAATTGAATCCACTTGCAATGATCATCGAACAAGCGGGCGGAAGAGCAACCGATGGTATGAATAGAATTCTGGATATCATTCCAACGGAAATTCATCAGC
>JALRFC010000011.1:0-14137 GCA_023253875.1 Candidatus Kapaibacterium sp. | reverse complement strand
CGTGCGCAGGCATTCATGGGTTCGGAACTCGATGTGCTCGAAGCAGAATTATTCGTGAATGGACAGTATTCCTAATCATCTCCACAAGAGTGAGGAATCTCCATAACTCAAAAAACGATATTCATTATCAAGCGCACTTTGATATGCTGTCCTCCAGCGATCAATTCCAAGAAATGAGGAAACAAGAAAGAGCAAAGTACTCTCGGGTTGATGAAAATTCGTGATCAATCCCTCAATCATTCCCCATTGATACCCGGGTATAATCATCAATTGTGTGCGCCCTTCAATGACTGATAGTCCATAATGATTCATCCATTGTAGAATTGCTAGAAAGGATTCTTGTGGTGCTTTTGCATATTCAAACAAAGCATAAGCATCCCATTGTCCAAGTGAAAACTGCCCTGACTTCCATGCGGGAAATTCCTGATTGCATAGTCCGACTCCAAACCAGTACAGTGATTCCATGGTACGACAAGATGTGGTCCCAACCGCTATACATGAGCCTCTTTGCTCTGTAGAAAAGAAATCTATGCATGATTGAATCACTTCTTTGCGTACAATGATTTTTTCCGGATGCATTGTGAATTCATCTACTTCTTCAACATCGAAAGGCTTGAATGTCCCGAGTCCGACATGCAATGTCAATTCTTCAATCACAACATTTTTTTCTTTCAATTCAGCAAACACTGTATCTGTGAAATGCAAACCTGCTGTGGGCGCTGCCACGGAACCTTCATTTTTTGCATAGACAGTTTGATATCGCTCTTCATCTTCCTCCTCAGCTTCTCGATTCAAATATGGAGGGAGCGGTAACTTTCCGATTTCTTCAAGAATCTCTGAAAGAGGATGATCACCGTTCCAATGCAAACGTACGATGGCATCCATTCCATCCTTTTCGAGTACTTCAATTGTCAAGTCAAAGTAGGCATCGAATGTTTGAAGGATCATTCCGGGAGTGATTTTTTTTCCTCCAATAATGCACTTCCAATCGCTGTGTCCGATGTGCATCATGGCATCAGCTGGTGCACCGAATGCCGGTTCATTGAGTAATACCTCGGCCATGCCACCACTTTCTTTTTTGCAATGTATTCGCGCATGAATCACTTTGGAGACATTCACGAATAGTAGGGAATGTGTAGGTATCAATGCGGAGATATCATGGAAATGTGCATGACTTGGAAGGTCTTCACTTTTGGGCATGATGAGCAACTTGCTTTGATCTCTTTCCGGCAGGGGATGCAAAGCTATTCGATCTTCGGGAAGATCATAATTCACTGTTTTGGGATCAAAGTTCTGTTTCATTGTATCGTAAAAAAAAGCCCTGAAAAAATCAGGGCTTGAGCATAATGACATGTATGATTTCTTATGAGCAACCGCTTGTGGTTCCACAATCTTCGCAGACTGTACAAGAGCCATTTCTCTTGACACGCATGGAACTACATGTCGAGCATTGTTCACCTGTATAGCCTTTTGCTTTTGCTTCGAAGATTTTCTGGGTACCATTACCGGCATTGACTTTCACTTTAGCCATTGCGCTTGCCATTGCAGGTTCAGTAACTTCAATAACCTTTTTAGCGACAGATGCGGAAAGTACCGGATTGCCTGCAGGTGATGTTGTTTTTGAAACTTCATCCACAGCTTGTACATGCACAAAATCAGTGCGATTCAAATAGTCATAGCCAAGTGAGCGGAAGATATAATCAAGAACAGAAGTTGCATTCTTGATTGCATCATGTCCTTGCACGGGACCTGCCGGCTCAAAGCGTGTGAATGTGAATGTATCAACCAATTCTTCAAGCGGAATTCCATATTGCAATGCTTTGGAGGCCAAAACCGCGAAGCAATTGAGCAACCCTTTGAATGAGGCGCCTTCTTTGTACATGTCGATGAAAATCTCACCGAGTGTACCATCTTCGAATTCACCTGTACGGAGGAAGACTTTATGTCCACCAACATTTCCTTCCCGCACAAAACCGCGACGCTTCTTGGGTAATCTTCTGCGTTCTGCTCTGTGATATACTCTTTCCACGATGCGCTCTTGGACTTCTTTTGGCCCTTGTGTTTCATCGAGTGTATGCTCATCTCCGAGTAGAATCACTTCATCGAGATCTTCATCATTGGAAGCATTGAGAGGTTGTGATAATTTTGAGCCATCACGATAGAGCGCGATTGCCTTAACGCCGGTATTCCATGCTTCATGATAGACTTCACCGATTTCAGATACTTTTGCTTCAGCAGGCATATTCACGGTTTTGGAAATTGCACCGGAAATGAATGGCTGAGCTGCTGCCATCATGCGCACATGTGCCATATGCTGAATATATCGTTTGCCTTTCTTTCCGCATTTATTTGCGCAGTCAAAAATTGCGAGATGTTCATCTTTAAGATGCGGTGCGCCTTCGATGGTCATTGTTCCACAGATATAATCATTCGCTGCTTCAATTTCATCTTTTGTATAACCCAATGCCTTGAGCATATCAAAGGAATAATCATTCAATTGATCATCTGTAAAGCCGAGTGACTTGCAGAATTCCTCGCCGAATGTCCATTTATTGAATGCGAATTTCACATCAAAGACATTATCCAATTGGCTATTTACTGCCTCGATTTTATCATCGGTAAAGCCTTTTTCTTTTAGACTTTGACGATTGATTGCCGGACATCCAATCAAAGTGCCATGTCCTTTGCAATATTTCTCGATATCTTCAATCTGTGTTTCGGAATAACCCAAATTCACGAGTGCTTTATGTACGGATTGATTCACAATCTTGAAATATCCGCCACCGGATAATTTCTTGAATTTTACGATCGCAAAATCCGGTTCGATACCGGTTGTATCACAATCCATCACAAGACCAATAGTGCCTGTTGGAGCAATGACGGAAACTTGAGCATTGCGATAACCGAATTCTTCACCGAGTGCAAGTGCTTTATCCCAAGCTTGTTGAGCGGCTGTGATTAAGTCTTCTGAAACGAAAGTTGGATCAATACCCATTGGGAAAATCGTGAGGGCTTCATAATCTGCATTCGCTGAATTATATGCAGCCAAACGATGATTACGAATCACGCGGAGCATATGATCTTTATTTGCTTCATAACGTGGGAATGGCTTGACATCACGTGCCATTTCAGCACTTGCCGCATAGGATTCACCGGTCATGATTGCAGTGATGGCTCCACACATTGCCAATGCCTCCGGTGAGTCATATGGTATGCCATTGATCATGAGGATAGTACCAAGATTGGCATAACCCAAACCAAGTGTACGGAAATCATAACTACGTTGAGCAATATTCTTTGATGGGAAATGTGCCATCAATACAGAAATCTCAAGAACGATTGTCCAAAGGCGAGTCGCATGACGGAAATCATCAATACGGAAACTTCCGTCTTCATTGATGAAAGTGCCAAGATTCAAACTTGCAAGATTACAGGCAGTATCATCAAGGAACATATATTCCGAACATGGATTGGAACCATTGATTCTACCATCCACAGGGCATGTATGCCACTCATTGATTGTAGTATCATATTGCAAACCGGGGTCTGCGGATTTCCATGCGCTGAGATTGATTTTATTCCAAAGATCGCGAGCTTTTACAGTGCGGGCAATGCCTTTGCTTGTACGCCATGTGAGATTCCAATCTTCATCATTCTCAACAGCTTTCATGAAGGCATTTGTCACGCGGACCGAATTATTTGAATTCTGTCCGCTGACCGTGACATATGCTTCTGATTCATAATGCGTGTCAAATGTCTCAAAATTAAGGGATGTAAAACCTTGCTCAACGAGAGAAAGAACGCGGAAGATATAACTCATCGGAACACCGCGATGCAATGCATTTTGGATGAGTGTATTCAATTGATCATTGGTTTTGCGATCTGCACCATTGGCAACCGCTTCTTCAACGATGGCTTTTAAGAATGTGGACGACACTTTGGAGCCAGCTACGAGGGATGCTACTTTGTCCTCTTCGCGAGCTTTCCATTCGATAAATTCCTCTATATCGGGGTGATCTATGTCAACAATCACCATTTTGGCCGCACGCCTTGTAGTTCCTCCTGATTTGATTGCTCCGGCCGCCCTGTCGAAGATCTTGAGGAAACTCATTAGACCGGAAGAGTTACCTCCACCGGACAATTTCTCGCCCTTGCCACGCAAATTCGAAAAGTTCGAACCGGTACCAGAGCCATATTTGAAGATACGAGCTTCGCGTGTCACGAGATCAAAAATGCCGCCCTCATTCACCAAGTCATCACTGACTGATTGAATAAAGCATGCATGCGCCTGCGCACGAGAATATGCATCTTGTGAAAGTGTCAATTTTCCTGATTTGGGGTCCACATAGTGATGTCCCTGAGCACTACCCGTAATGCCATATGCAAAATGCAAACCTGTATTGAACCACTGTGGTGAATTCGGTGCAGCCATTTGCTTCAGAAGCATCAATGAAATTTCATCATAAAATGCTTCGGCATCGTTCTTGGAATCAAAGTAACCATGCTTCTCGCCCCAATATCTCCAGCAACCAGCTAAGCGATGAACGACTTGTCTAATGGATGATTCAGGACCGGTGATTTGCTCGCCTTGCTCATTGATCTGAGGGGTTCCATCAGCATTGAATTGAGGTACGCCGGCTTTACGGAAATACTTTTGCGCCAAAATATCTGTGGCAACTTGTGACCATTGCGCAGGTACTTCTATATTATCCATTTGAAATACAGTGGAACCATCCGTATTACGCAATACAGATGAACGCATCGTATATTCGATTTGGTCAAAAGGACTTTGTCCCGCTTGAGTAAAGCGTCGCACTATATTCATGAGAGTGCCTCTTCAGAATTAGATGTTTTTTGAGGTAATTATGCTGCTAACGGATCGGGGAAATCCGGTGCGCAAATTACTGAAAAAACGAGAACCGCAAAATGGATTCTCTATGTTATCAAATAGAAATTTCAAATACTTATGGCGGAATGGCGTATTCCCGCGAATTTCATCTTCGGTGATGTGCTGTGGGAGGCATAAACACCAAGAATTCCTCACCCGGTTCCACATGAATCGGATTGAATCAATCTTCCAAGAGGTAGATTTTTGTGATTTGGGGGAGGCAATTTCTTTATGCTGCTTTGCCGTGATTCAAAACTACATTTTTGACTCACATGCACAATGCTTGTGGAAAACTTTTACCGATGTGAACAAGAATATTTGTCTTGCTTAGAAAGCTAGATTTCATGCGGTTTGTACGGTGGTAATCATGCGAAAGAGTGCATGATTTCGTGATAGGTTTTTGCGTGTGATTTTTTGTTGTGAAAACATGAGAAATCTTCAATTCTTTTGTTCGTCATTGGGGCGTGGTTTTTGTAGTTTTACACAAGTTATATTGGGTTTGCACAGGATTTCTCATGTTCAATAGAATCGTCTTTTTTTTTCTCTTCTTATGTGCATTATCTGCATGGGAAATTCCTGCATTTTCACAGCAATTCGGAAAAAACAAGGTTCAATACAGGGATTTTTCCTGGAAATTCATCAAGACAAAACACTTTGATGTGTATTTTCATGAAGAAGGGGAATATTTGGCGCGATATGCGGGAATTCATGCCGAAAGAGCGCTTGCTTCCATCCAAGACAAACTGAAATATTCGATAACAAAAAGAATTTCCCTGATAGTCTATAATTCACACAATGATTTTCAGCAAACCAATGTAGTTGGTGAATTTATGCCTGAGGGTGTGGGTGGTGTCACAGAATTATTCAAGAATCGAGTGACTTTACCGTTTGAGGGACGCTATGATCAATTCAGACATGTGATTCATCATGAACTTGTGCATGCTGTATTAAATGATATGTTTTATGGTGGATCTGTCCAAAGCATGATTTCCAATAATATTCGTACGGAATTACCTTTATGGATGAATGAAGGTTTTGCCGAATATGAAGGGAATCGTGGTTATGACACGAAAACAGACATGTTCATGCGAGATATTGCTTTGAGTGAATATGTAAAGGGTTTTGATAATCTCACCGGATATTATGCATATCGAGGCGGACAAGCCTTTTACTGGTATGTGGCCGAAAAATATGGTGAAAGAAAAATCGGTGAATTGCTGAATAGACTTCGTGCTTCAGGCACGCTTGAGAATGCATTCAAAGGATCATTTGGTAAATCAGTGGAGGATTTTTCCGAAGAATGGGTGCGAGAAATGAAAAAGAAATATCTCCCCGATCTTGAGAAATTTGAGAATCTGGACGATATGGCGATTCGCATTACCAATCATAAAAAAGATCAGAGCTTTTATAATTCCTCACCTGCACTTTCTCCATCAGGAGATACATTGGCATTCATTTCGAATCGCGATGGACAATTCGGTGTATTTCTGTTACAATTGAATGCAAAGGACAAAGAGCCCATTGAATTGATCAATAGTGGAAGAGCAGTGGACTTTGAAGAATTGAATATTCTCACACCGGGAATTTCTTGGTCTCCCAATGGGAAAAAGATTGCAATATCCGCTAAATCCGGTGGCGAGGATGCACTCTATATTGTGGATGTGCAATCAGGTGATTATGTCAAACATGAATTTGGCATCAAGGCTGTTACTTCAGCCATTTGGTCTCCTGATGGTAGATCAATCGCCTTTGTTGGCACCGTTGCAGAACAAATGGACATTTGGATTTTTGATGTGAATACAGGGAGTATTTCACGTGTCACTGATGATGTGTTTTCTGATTCACATCCCATGTGGTCGCCCGATTCACGTATCATCTATTTTGTTTCCGATCGAGGTGATTATGTGAATGGTTCCTATAAAGCTGAGGATTTCAGTATGTGGAAGCATGATGAAACCATCTCGGATATTTATCAATTGGAACTAGAGACAGGATTGATGGGGCGTTTGACATTTGATCCCAAGTCCGATAAAACCTCTCTTGCAGTCACGAATAATGGTGCATCATTGGTATTTGTTTCCGATCATAATGGTATCGGCAATTTGTATGAATTACAACTCGAATCTGCAAAACTCATACCGCGCACGAATGCACTCAATGGTATCACGCAATTGTCCATGAGCATGGATGGATCCACATTGGTATTCACTTCGCAGAACAATGGCGGTTATGATCTCTTTCAAATGCGTTATCCTTTGGAACGTAGGGCTTATGATTCTCTTCCCTTGACAAAATTCATGATGTCGAAAAAAGAGTCTAATCTCAATACAGTTTCCAAGCAAGAAATCGTACAATTTTCTCAACCTCAAGAGCTCAAAGGCTATGGAGAGGGGATTGAGATTGAGTTTTCCAGACAACAACTCATTCAACCTAATCAGGACATCATTCGATATCAACAAGAAGAATTGCCATCACCAATACTTGGTATTGCAAGAGCAAAGATGGAGGAGGATATTGCGGATCCGATGAAAACACCTGCGCAAGACTATAAAATTGCTTTTTCGAATGATGTGATTTTGGCGAATGCAGGGGTGAATACTTTCTGGGGATATCAAGGTGTTGCACAAATGCTGTTCAGTGATATGCTGGGCGATCATCAAATCTATGTGCAAGCAAATCTGTTCTTTGATATTCGCAATAGTAATTTCCTTTTCAGCTATTCCTATTTACCCGATATCATTGATTGGCAAATCATTGCAAATCATAATGTCGGTTATGGTTTAGTGCGAAGTGACAATGCGCCCTATGATTATTTTTATCGCTTCAGAAGATATGGACTGGGTGGAATTGCATCATTATCAACTTCTCGATTTCGTCGCTTTGAACTCGGCATGAGTTATATGCATCTCACCAAAGAGAATATCGAGTTTCCTCAGGAACCTATCACTTCCCGTGATATGATTGTTGGGGAAACCCGCTTGGTTTATGACAATACGCTTCCCGGTTGGTATGGTCCCAATCGTGGTACGCGTTATTCGATGTCAATCCAAGCGGCACCTAAACTTCAAGAATCCGGATTGGGTCTTGCAGTGCTTGACATGGATTTCAGGCAGTATTTCACACTTACGGAGAATTTCCTTTTTCTTGCATTGCGTGGGGCCGGCGGTATTGGTACGAGCACGAATCCTGATCAGCAATTCTTCTTTCTCGGTGGTACCGATAATTGGATTAATCGTTCTTTTGCACGTGGTACATTGCCATTTAGTAGTCCTGAGGATTTTGCATTTCTAAATTATGTACTTCCACTCCGCGGATGGGATGTGAATGAGCGATTCGGCAGACAATATGTGATGATGAATGCAGAATTGCGTTTCCCTTTATTTACGGCATTATTGGCAGGACCTATTCCAGTATTGTTCCAAGCCTTTCAGGGATCACTCTTCATGGATATTGGAACCGCATGGAGTGATTCTGTTTCATGGAATCTTGCGCAAAGCGGAGATTATGCGCGTTTTCGATATCCGAATTCCGGTGATTTGATGATGAGCTTGGGTGTGGGCATTCGATCATTTCTGTTTGGATTGCCAATTCGTGTAGACATTGCTTGGAGAAATGAACATCTAGGTTGGTCTGTGCCACAATGGTTGTTTTCACTCGGCGGTGATTTCTAAAAATTCTCTTCTTTTAGAATTGCTTCACGAATGATTTCTCTCTCCTGCGAAGATGCGATATCGGGTTCTTTCGTGGATCGCATATAAGTGTATACGGGTTTTGTTTGAATCAGGCGACCTTTATAGAAAGCACATTGCAAAAAGAATGCTCTTCGTACTTCAGGTTTATAGGTTTGATCAAAGAGAAAATTCCCCGTTCCATAAAATAACATCTTCCCTTTATGCATGCCGATTTCTTGCACGACATGTGCTTGTGAACCAATGAGAATATCTGCTCCATACTCAATCAATCGTTTTGAAATTGCCTTCTGAACAGCATGCGGTGTATATCCATCCACTTCACTGAATTGCACGCAAGCGATGATGGTATTGATTCCTACTTTCCGCAAAGAATCAATCATGGATTGTGCTTTTGCATCCACATAGCGATTGGCTCCCGGACCTTTATCTGCGCATTCACCGAGTGGACATCGCTCATTGAATCCAATCCAAGCAATGCGTGTTGAATCTTTGAGTGTGAGAATGAGCGGTGCTTGTGCATCTTTCGGATTTGCTCCTCCACCAAAGTATCGCATCTTCTCTTTTGCATACCAATTCAATGCCTTGAGATATGGCGGAATACCTCGATCCAAATTATGATTACCGGTAAGCTCAATGATATTTGCTCGCAAGGCTTTGAGCACATCTAAGTGTTTGGTTTTCGTGAGAAAGGAGAGTCGCATTCCGGCATAAGAACATGTATCATCAATTGACACTTCATTACTGATATGAACAAGGTCCGATTTCTCAAAATATGGCTTGATATATCGAATATATTGTTCAATTGGATGTTTGTCGAGATAGATTCCCGTGGAACGCGTCAGTGCAGTCACCCCTGTGTGAATATATGTGGTGATTTCCGTTTCGAATGAAAATGGATGCACAGATTTCACATAGAGTGGATAGGTTTTTGGATTTGTGAAATAATCCATGGAATCAATTGCAAGCGGAAGGAATCGATTGGAAAGCGAATCAATACTCAAGAGAATGAGATCTTTTCGAGAGCGATCATTCCAATCTTTTAATGATTGGATGCGTGGATTTTTGATATTCCATTTTATTGTTACAAAGTCTTGTATATCTCTTGTAATGCTGATATCACGTGATTGCAGCCCTTGCACTAACTCATCGATGCTGATTGAAGTGTGATTATGTAGATATGTGCCCACGATGAAGAGTGGGATACTGTCATTGAGCATGGATTGCTTGACAACTTCTTTAGTGTTTTCTTGCTCCTTTCCTTTGCAAGAAAGTAATTGACTGAATAGTATAATACAGACAAGAATATGCATACTGTTCTCCTAAATGACAGATGCAAACTACAAAGGAATATGGACATGAACTTAGGGAGCAATGATAGCAGTATACGATTGAACTGTATTTCCATCGTTCAATAGAATGAAATATATCCCGGAAGATAATGCAGGACTCTGCCATTCATGAGATTGATTGCTTGCTGTAAGAATGCGATTGCCGAGTATATCAAAGACATTAATGGTGTTCTGTTGATGATTGACCTTCACTGAAATGACATTATCATGAGTATGCATCATTGATTCCATTGAACTCTCTTCAACTGCACTTATCGATTGAGCATTTCTTACCATAATTACTTTTAGTCTTTGTGTTTTTACAGCATATGTTGTGATTCCATAGCGTGAATCCATATACCATGCTTTATCACTTTGATTGGACAAAGTTGTTGAAGACCAATACATCGTATTTGTACTTGTAATTCCAAATATGGGATGTATCGAAGGTGATGAATGAGCTTGACTTGTCAATGAAAATAGTTCTTTGATATTCGGCATTCGCCAATCATCATGTGATCCCATATTCGACTGTTCTGAAAATTCCAAGGCTTGTTCCCAAGGTATGCTATCAGGGGATGGTGTGGCAAACCATTCGAGATTTGTTCGTTTATCTATAATGCTACCATACATCGTTTGAGTATAGACTTCCGATATAATCTCCGGTGCACTTGCATCGCGGACAATTCTCGTATGTATTTTTTTTGTGCCTCCTGCTGATATTGTTTCCTTTTTCAAATGATTGCCGATGCCTCCACCAGCATTGGTGACCCATACTTTAGAAGCATCATTATATTGAGGAAGATGTGTCCACCAATATTCTGCAGTTGAAGGAGCAAATGCGGTGAGATCAAGTGGGGGTCTATTTTTACTTAGCAATGTGATGGAATATGCTTCAAGTGGACTCGGTAAGCGCCAGTCTGAGAAGCCACCTAATGTTGATGTATCGGCATAGATAATTGCCTGTTCATATGTCATCTCGCCGGCATCAGTTTTTTGCCATTGCAATCCTGTCACTTTATCCAATACAATACCATTATTCAAATCAGTATAACTTGGAGCATGAATAGTATAATCAGCATCTTCGCCGAATACATTGGTATATCCCGAGTTTTGTCCTGTATCGGGAAAATCTTTCATTGTCTTGCGTATTTCTTGAGATTGTATTGTCAAGACTTGCAATACAAATAATGTGAAGCCAAGTAGTGATTTCATGGATGATGATGAATGGTATGCATGGTTGAAAGTGGTGAAAGTCGCAAGAAGTACAATCCTTTTTGTAGTCCATTCAAGTGCATGATATCGCCTTGCTGTTCTCTAATCAAGCGCCCTTGCATATCATAGAGATGAAGAGCAAGAATTGATTGCATATCAGTATGAAAAAGGATGCGTATGGACTGTCCATCATAGGTAATTGTCGATTGTTGAAATTCTTCTTGAACAGATGTTGCAGGTATCGTACAAATTGGATTTCCTTTATAGGAGTTCGTTCTATTGCCATTCTGATCATTGAACACATACGTATAATTTCCTTGTGGAGTCCAAGAATAATCGAGTGAATATGTTTGACCATTCAATGTATATTTCAAGCCATATCCTGAATTTGATCCATTTGGAGTCAGTGCAGTTATTGTGGCGCCTTTGAGTGGCGTCAAAGCAGGTCTTACTCCTTTGGCTGTGGCTTGTGGGATGAGTTGATAGGTGGAGTCTTCTGTGACTTCTCCTGCAAATGAGGCGATCATATATGGTGCTGAATTTGTTCCGTGATAATGATATATGCCCGAAGCATCTGCATGTCCATGATGTGAATCAAGGGTTTTCATTGCTGAACCGTCCGGTTCTAAAGCTCCATAAATTGCAAATCCATCAAATGCATAGGCGATGGGTTTTGCTATGGAAGTGAATGCGTATAAATGTACCGGTGCGATATGATAATGATAATCATCGGCTCTACCGGAATGACCACCATAATCATCCAATTGACCATCCAAGTAAGCATCTATTCCGGTATTGGTATATGGATTAAAAATCGGGATGCCATTGATTGCTATAGCGATTGCACCTCTCGTAAAATGTTTTTGATCCACTGGTATTGAGTTTTGTGCCATCACAGGTTGTAATGGAATACTCCATGCATTTGCATTGAGATAGCATTGTGGTATTGGTACTTGTTGTTGCCAAGAGGTGATGCCCTTCATCATTTCATGTGTTTTTGCAATGCCGATGGAACCAACTCTAAAATATTGAGTATTCCATGATGTCACGACTTCGCTTTTGAATGGAGTAAATGCTGAATCGATGGTCAATGGATTTGTCTGAATCATCTGTAGAGCTTCATATCCATTGTTGAAGCCATATCCAATGAATCCAATGAAGGCAATTCCTGACAGCATAGCCAACTTTGGGGAATATGATTGTGCAATGAATATTCCTGAAAGGAACAAGATTCCCAAGAGAATATATCGTATGGGTATCTCTTGATTGATTTCATGAGAGGGAGGATTGACAGTGTTATGATGTCGTGGAAGATTGAATCTTCGAATCAACTCATATCGTTTGTCAATGAATGCTCTGTCGGATTCAGAGAGTGTGATATATGGAATAGAGATAATGTCTGCATTACTTTCAATAGAGACCATTCCATTCTTCATGCTCAGTAATGCTCCAATCACTTTTTTTGTACCGATCTTCCATTCTCGATCATGAGGTGAAGTGTTTTTATGGATATGATGATGGGCATCATGTGCTTGAATATTGGTCAATGTACTTAGACATATGAAAATGAAGATTCGTAAGAAGTATTTCATGAGTTGACAAGAGAAGTGAATCAATATGACATGATACATTGCTTGAAAAACAAGGGTATTCCTTGTGATTCAAGCATCATCATGACTAGGTAATTTCCTTTTGGTGGATTCATGGTGATTTCAGTGGGTGTATTTCTTTCCAAATGTGGGATGGAATATGACCCAAGATTTTCACCAAGCACGGAATATAAATGAACATTCACATTAGAATGCGTGGATGAACTCGCGATGCGAATGAATTGATCTTGAAATTGAATGTCAAATGAAGGAATGTCTAACATATCGTCCAATGCATGTGTTGAACCAAGTACTTCTTTGCGCAATAAGACAAGATTATCTACAATAAGGTTTGATGTCCATATAAACTGATTCTTCCCCCAGAGTGAAGTAAAATTGGTCCATGCAGGAAAATTAACACCAACCGTTGAAGGTGCATATACAACAGCTTTGGGCCAATCCGAATCATCAAATCCCGGATTCATCCAATTTGCTGGTATGGGATAGTGCACTGCATAGCAGGAATCTCCGCATGAAATGTTGCGGGGAGTTTGATATGTAAAACGCGTATTGTCTGAAGTGGTTTGTACAGAATCAGGAGAAGTGATCGGACTGATATAATATACCTGTGATTTCCATGAAGCATCGGTCACGGTTCCATCACTGAATACTGCTATGATTCCTCCATCACCGGCATGATAGGGATTGCCATTATTGTTTTCTGAACCCAAACCCGGCAATTCCTCCCAATCCACCGCTTGGATTGCGATGGTATAAGGTTTCTTTACACGAAAACGAGCGATCACTGAATTGAAGGGAGTAAATGGAACTGGATCTGTACCAATCAATATTCCATTGATATAGAGTTCACAATAATTATCGCATAGAATATATCCCGTGATAATTTCTCCATCTGGATCAATGGTGGTGATTTCCATGGACTCAATATTCACCTGTGAAATATTTGTCGGGGTGATAGATGCACATTGATTGTACAAATCATGGAAGCGTTTTCCATTGGTGAATCTCGTGTCTGCAGGGACAAGGATGGTGTTATTATTTGGACCGACAAAAGTACCCAATGCTGCGGGACGAGATCCTTGACAACCGGGTGATATATCAGTGGAGAGGATATTTGCTTTCCCTCTTGTGACAAATGGTGCTTCCGCAAGAAGGTGTGGAGTTGTGAAAAGGAAGGAAATCAGGAGTATGAAAAGGATCATGGTAGTCTATACGTAATTTTGCATCCGAAAGAATCAATTATTTCTTGCGGAATGGGTATATGAGATAATATGGCTTGTGCCGAATTCTTCAAATGATGTGTTGCTCTTTCCGGATATTTGCCATTGTCATCAATAATGCCTTGATAGACAATTTTCCAGATATCGGTAAACTTCTGAATGATGAAGACCTGAGGTGTATATG